>NZ_JAKTNS010000017.1:0-47894 GCF_022760915.1 Thermus thalpophilus
GGTCGTACACCTGTAGGTTGGGTGTGGTTTCCATCCCAAAATCCTAAGGCCAAGGGAGAGGGGTGCGGAATGTCGGCCTGGACCTCTGGGCCCAGATGTTCTTGCGGGTGGGAAGGGGGAAGGTATCCAGGGCGTACCCCTGGGCTTGATGCAGGTCTTTCCAGAGGCGGGCGAAGACCAGGGTCTTTCTGTGGTTCCCCCCAAAGTGCATGGCGGCGACCACGCAAAGGGTGAGGACGACGCTGGAGGGGGTCTTGGTCTGGGGGTCGTCCTTGTGGCCCATGGCCTGGAGCGGGTCGTCCATAATGCGGAAGGCCGCTATCGTTTCTCTGAGCCTAGCGGCCTCTATTTTTGCATCCCCGAGGCAGAGAATAGGTGGCAACTTGGGTTATCCTTAAGCTTCGTCCTCCCGTCCTCTGCTATGGAGCAATCCTACCATGCGCTTCCTGTCTAGCCTAGTGGCCGCATATCCTCCCCGCTCCGAAGAAGAGGGGGTTATAGCTCCTCCCCACCCCCTCTTCTCTCTAAGAAGGCGAGGGCAGACCGAGGAGGTGAGCCGTGGCGGGGATTGGCGTCTCAGGGTGGCCTGGGTAGATGAGTGTCCGAATCCCCGGACAGGGACACCACATCCGGGTATCAAACCAGACAGCCAGCTCTGGCATGGATCGGACTGGGCAGGTATAGGACCGAAAACATCCCTGTTCCGCCGTAACTCCTCAGGGGCAGAAGATGCCAAAATGCATGCCATGAGCGTGGAAGGATTAATCCTTACAGACCAGGGCTTCCGCCGGGGCCGCCTTCACTTTGGCAAACGTATTGTGGCAGTGGAAGAAGCCGCGGTGGAAGGACCCTACATCCTGCCCGGCTTTTTGGACCTCCATGTCCACGGGGGCGGGGGGTACGAGGTCATGGCGGGTAGGGAGGGCGTGGAAGGAACCCTCCGCTTCCACCTCCGCCACGGCACCACGGGGCTTCTCGCCACCACGGTCACCGCACCCCTGCCCGAGCTGGAGCGGGCCCTAAGGGGCATCCGGGAAGCGGCCGAAGGCCCCTTCGGAGAGGCCCTATTGGGAGCTCACCTCGAGGGCCCCTTCATCAGTCCAAGGCGCCTTGGGGCCCAGCCCCCTTACCCCCTCCTCCCCGACCCGGAGGTGGCCTCCCGCCTCCTCTCCCTGGCCCCCGTTCGGGCCGTGACCCTGGCCCCCGAGCTTCCCGGGGCCCTGGACCTGGTGCGCCTCCTCGTGGCACGAGGGGTGCGGGTCCAGCTCGGCCACACCGAGGCGGGCTACGAGGAGGCCCTGGCCGCCATGGAGGCCGGGGCCGCGGGCTTCACCCACCTCTACAACGCCATGACCGGCCTCCACCACCGCGCCCCCGGGGTGGTGGGCCTGGCCCTGGAGCGGGGCCCGTGGGCCGAGCTGATCCCCGACGGGCTCCACGTCCACCCCGCCGCAATCCACCTGGCCCTGAAGAGCATCCCCGGCCTCTACTTCGTGACGGACGCCGTGGCGGCGGCGGGGATGCCGGATGGGACCTATCCCCTCGGGGCCCACCGCGTGGAGAAGCGGGGGGAAGGGGTGTGGCTGGGAGAGAGCCTGGCGGGGAGCACCCTCACCCAGGACCAGGCCCTCAGGAACCTGGTGGCCTGGGGCATCCCCCTGGAGGAGGCGGCGAGGCGGCTTTCCCTCTACCCCGCCCGCTACCTGGGCCTCGCCGACCGAGGGGAGATCGCCCCGGGCAAGCGGGCGGACCTGGTGATCCTGGACGAGGACCTGCGGGTGCGAGCCGTCTACCTGGGGGGCCAGCGGGTGGCCTAGCGCCCCCGCGGGTCCAGGACGTCCCTGAGCCCGTCCCCCAAGAGGTTGAAGGCCAAGACGGTGAGGAGGATGCCGAGGGCGGGAGCCGTGGCCGCCCAGGGCGCCTCCGCCATGTAGTTGCGCGTTTCCGCCACCATGGCGCCCCACTCCGGGGTGGGGGGTTGAGCTCCGAAGCCGATGAAGGAAAGGCCCGCCGCCGTGAGGATGGCCGCCCCAACCTCGTAGCTGGCCTGGACCAGGACAGGGGTGAGGGCGTTTGGGAGGAGGTGGCGGAGGAGGATCTGCCCCTGCCCCGCCCCTAGGGCACGGGCCGCCTCCACGAACTCCCTTTCCCTTAAGGCCAGAACCTGGGCCCGCACCAAACGGGCGTAGATGGGCCAGGTGACCAGGGCCACGGCCAAGACGGTGTTCACCAGGTTAGGCCCTAACGCAGCGGCGATGGCCATGGCCAGGATCAGGGAGGGGAAGGCGAAAAAGACGTCCGTGATGCGCATGAGGAGGTTATCCCACCGCCCCCCAAGCCCCCCGGCCAAAAGGCCCACCGCTGTGCCCAGGAGGCTCGCCAGCAGGACCACGCCGAAACCCACCCCCAGGCTGATGCGGGCCCCGTGGACCACCCGGGCCAGGACGTCCCGCCCCAGCTGGTCCGTGCCCAGGGGGTGCTCTAGGCTCGGGGGCCTGAGGCGCTCCAGGACGTTTTGCTCTAAGGGGTCCCCCACCAAGCCCGGGCCGAAAAGGGCCACCAGGACGAGGAAAAGGAGGAGGACCAGACCGACCACCGTCCCGGGGTTGCGAAGAAAGCGCCGCGCAAGCCTACGCATAGCGGATCCTCGGGTCCAAGAGGGCGTAAAGGAGGTCCACCAGCAGGTTCAGCAGGGAGTAGACCACGCCCACCAGCAGGGTCACCCCCATCACCGCCGGGAAGTCCAGGCTGGTGGCGGACTGGGTCACGTAGCGCCCAAGGCCCGGCCAGGAAAAAATGGTCTCCGTGAGCACCGCCCCCGAAAGGAGGCCCCCAAGGAGGCCGCCCAACAGGGTAAGGATGGGCAGGGCGGCGTTTTTAAGAGCGTGCCGCAGGACCACCTGTCCCTCGGCCAGGCCCTTGGCCCGGGCGGTGCGCACGTAGTCCTGGGAGAGGACCTCCAACATGGCCGCCCGGGTCATGCGGGCGAGGAGGGCGGCGGAGGCGGACCCCAGGACGAAGGCGGGAAGCAGGAGGTGGTGCAACGCATCCCAAAAAGCGGCGAGGTCCCTGGCCAGGAGGGCGTCCAGGGTGACGAGGCCCGTCACCCGGGGCGGGGGGATGAGGTAGGGGTCCAGCCGCCCCGGGCCCGGCAGGAGGCCCAGCTGGCGGTGGAACACGTCCAGCAGCAGGATGGCCAGGAAGAAGACCGGGGTGGAACCAAGGAGGAGGGCGAAGAAGCGCACCAGGAGATCGGGCAGGTGGTTTTGCCGGAGGGCGGCCAGGATCCCTGCGGGAAGCCCCAAGGCCACCGCCACAAAAAAGGCCGCCAAGGATAGCTCCAAGGTGGCCGGGAAGAACTCCTTAAGGTCTTCCGCCACGGGGCGGCCCGTGCGCAGGGAGCGGCCCAGGTCCAGGTGCAAGAGCCGCCTTAGGTAGATGCCGTACTGCACCAGGATGGGCTGATCCAGCCCGTAGCGCTCCCTAAACTCCCGGATCTGCTCCTCCCTCGCATTCTCTCCCAGGGCGGCCACCGCAGGGTCGATGGGGATCACCTGGGCGATGACGAAGGTCACGAAAGTGATGCCCACGCCCACGAAGAGGACCATGAAGAGCCGTCGGACCAGGTAAGCGACCATAAGGGAAACCCGTGGCTCGCGGCCACGGGCTCCACTATACCCCAAAGGCTCAGGGCTGCTTGCTCACCTGCCAGAGGGGGGCGGACATCATCGGGTTCTTCAAGAAGCCCTCCACCTTCGCCGAGACGCCAATGGGCTGGGCCGGCTGGTAGAGGACCACGTAGGGACCTTCCCGCAACACCTTTTCCGTGAGAACCTTGTAGAGCGCCTTGCGCTTTTGGGGGTCGGCCTCGAGGGCGGCCTGGCGGGCCAGCTTGGCCGCCACCTCGTCGTTGTAGCTGTTGCGCCAGGCCAGGGAGCGGGCTCCGTAGTCCGCCCAGGGGGTGGCGTTCCCATCCGGGTCCGGGAAGTCCGGGCTCCAGCCCGCCAGGACTACCTGGTGGTTCTGGGCCCGGTAGGTGGCGAGGACCTCGGCGTTGGCGATGGCCCGGATCCGGGCGCGGAACCCGGCCTTGGCCATATCCGCCTGGAGCTTGGCCGCCACGTCCGGGCAGGGCACCCCACCCCCGCAGATGCCCGTGCTCACCAAAAGCTCGAACTCAAGCCCCTGCGGGTAGCCCGCCTCGGCCAAAAGCTTGCGGGCCCGGTTGGGGTCGTAGGTGTAGGGCGTGGCTGGGTTGTAGCCGAGAAGCCCCTTGGGGATGAAGGTCTGGATCTTGATGGCGTTCCCCTGCAGAAGGCCCTGGATGAGCTCGTCCTGGTTCACGGCGTAGCGCAGGGCCTCCCGCACCTTGGCGTTGGCGAAGGGGCTCCCCGCCTTCATGTTCATGCCCAGGTACTGGAGGCGCAGGGTTTCGGCCCGCACCACCTTGAAGCGGGGGTTGGCGGCGATGGCCTTGAGCCCCTCGGGGGTGAGGCCCTCGGCGATGTCGATCTCCCCCGACTCCAAGGCCGTGCGGAGCACGGCGGGCTCCTGGATGTAGCGCAGGACCACCCGGGGGATCTTGGGCTTGACCCGGGCATAGGGGTTCGCCTCGAGGATCACCTGATTCCCCCGGTCCCAGCGCACGAGCCGGTAAGGGCCGGAACCCGCGGAGTTGTTGGTGAGCCAGTCCTTGCCCAAGTCCCCGCCCTTGGCGTTCTTCTGGACCTCCTCCGAGTCCACCACGCCCCCGATGGTGAAGGTGAGGATGGAAAGGAAGGACTGCGGGGAGGCGGACTTGGGAATGCGGACCTCCACGGTGTAGGGGTCCAGGGCCTTGGTGGCCCCGGGCTTGAGCTGGGCGATGTCGGTGAAGAGGAAGGAGCCCGGGCCCTTCAGGGCCAGGGCCCGCTCAAAGCTAAAGACCACGTCCTTGGCCGTGACCTCCCGCCCGCTGGAGAAGCGGCTTCCCCGGCGAAGCTTGAAGGTGAGGATCCAGTCTGTGGTTCCCCGCTCCACCTTCCAGCTCTCCGCCAGGCCCGGGCGCAAGGTGGCGAGGTCGTTCCCCTCAAACCGCACCAGGGTCTCGTACATGTTATCGGCGATCATCACCCCGCTGAACTCGTAAACCACCTGCGGGTCCAGGGTGATGAGATCGGTCCAGTCCCCGCCGTAGACCAGCACCTGGGTCCGGTCCTGGGCCAAGGCAATACCCGCCAACAAGAGCACCGTCCATAACCAGCGCCACATACCGCCTCCTTTCGGGCGATAACCCTTGGGGGTCATGTTATCCAAGAAGGCCACAGGGGTCAACCGCCCTCTTGGGGCGGGCGTCCCTTCGGAAGAACCCGCCTACCCGCTAGGCTTCGCCCGACCCCGGTTCGGGGCGCCTGGGCCGGTACCCACCCCCGCAGGCTCCGGCGAGGCTCAGGCCCGCGCCCGCCGCAAGGACCCGGCCAGAACGCCCAGCGTAGCGGTCACACCCAAGCCCCGGAGGGCCCACCAGCGGGGTACGGGGCGCCCCCCTCCTCCCTGGGGCCACGGGGCGGCAAGCCCGGCCCCCACCCCCTAAAGGGGGGGCCAGTAGCGCCCGTCCACCGCCGTCCAACCCCCGTCCACCAGGAAGAGGGTCCCGGTGACGTAGCTGCTGGCGGGGGAGGCCAGGTAGACCACGGCCATGGCCACCTCCTCCGGCCTCCCCCAGCGCCCAAGCGCCGTCTTCTCGGCGTAGACCCGGTACCACTCGGGGTTCGCCTTGATGGGGGCGGTGAGGGGGGTTTCGATGGGCCCGGGGGCGATGGCGTTGGCCCGCACCCCCTTGGGTCCAAGCTCCGCCGCCAGGGCCCGGACCAGTTGCAAGATCCCCGCCTTGGTGGCGGCGTAAACCCCCTGGCCCGGCTCCACCACCAAGGCGCGGATGGAGGCGAAGGCGATGAGGCTTCCCGAGCCTTGCTCCGCCATCACCCGCCCTCCGGCCCGGAGGAGGCGCAAGGTGGCCTTCAGGTTCAGGTCCACCACCCGGTCCACCTCCTCGTCCGTGTAGTCCAGGAGGGGCTTGCGCACGTTAATGGCCGGGGTGGTGACCAGGGTGTCCAGCCTGCCGAACCGGTCCAGGGCCCAGGCCACGAGGCGGTCCGCCGCCTCCTTCTCGGCGATGTCCAGGGGATAGGCTTCCGCCGCGTGGCCCTGGGCCCGGAGGGTTTCCAGAAGCGCCAAAAGCCCCGCCTCGTCCCGGTCCGCCAGGGCCACCTGGGCCCCAAAGGCGGCCAAGGCCTCCGCCGCAGCCCGCCCAATGCCCGAAGCCGCCCCCACCACCAAGGCCGCCTGTCCCGTCAGATCAAAAAGGCGCCGGTAGTCCATAGGCTTTGGCCCCATCCTACCCCTCCACGCCCTCCCTTGCCAAGCAAGGCCCGGCGGAGGATGATGAGGGCAAAGGGGGAAAGGCATGCTCAAAAACCTCATTGGCGCCCGCTGGGAAGAGGCCAACCGCCCCACCCTCCCCGTCTACAACCCCGCCACGGGGGAGGTGCTGGAGGAAGTCCCCCTCTCGGGCCCCGAGGAGGTGGACCGGGCGGTGGGGGCGGCGGACCGGGCCTTCCCCCACTGGAGCCAGACACCCCTCCTGGAGCGGGTGCGCCTCATGTTCCGCTTCAAGGAGCTCCTGGAAAAGCACGCTGAGGACCTGGCCCGCCTGGTCACCCTCCACCACGGCAAAACCCTGGAGGAGGCCCGGGGCGAGGTGCGCCGGGGCATTGAGGTGGTGGACTTCGCCCTCTCCGCCCCCACCCTCCTCCAGGGAAGGACCCTGCGGGAGGTCACGGGGGGCGTGGACCAGAACCTCTTCCACTATCCCCTGGGGGTGGTGGCGGGCATACCCCCCTTCAACTTCCCCGTCATGATCCCCCTCTGGATGTTCCCCATCGCCGTGGTGGCCGGCAACACCTTCGTCCTCAAGCCCTCCGAGCGCACCCCCCTGGGAGCGGTGCGCCTGGCCGAGCTCTTCCTGGAGGCCGGCTTCCCCGAGGGCGTCCTCAACCTGGTCCACGGGGGCAAGGAGGCCGCCGAGGCCCTGGCCGCCCATCCCCAGGTGCGGGCGGTCCAGTTCGTGGGTTCGGAGCCCGTGGCCCGCAGGCTCTACGCCCTGGCCGCCGCCCACGGCAAGCGGGTCTCCGCCGCCGGGGGGGCCAAGAACCACCTGGTGGTCCTCCCCGACGCCGACCTGGAGCAGGCGGTGCCCGCCATCCTCAACTCCGCCTTCGGCAACGCCGGGGAAAGGTGCCTGGCGGGGAGCGTGGCCGTGGCGGTGGGGGAGGTGGGGCCCCTCCTCCTGGAGCGGGTGGTGGAGGCGGCCCAGAGGCTCAAGGTGGGCCCCGGGTGGGAGGAGGGGGTGCAGGTGGGCCCCCTCATCCGGGAGGAGCACCGCAGGCGGGTGGTGGGCTACATCCAGCGGGGCCTGGAGGAGGGGGCGGGCCTGGCCCTGGACGGGCGGGGCGTGGAGGGGCCCGGCTTCTTCCTGGGGCCCACGGTCCTGGACCGGGTCTCCCCCAGGATGGCCGTGGGGCGGGAGGAGATCTTCGGACCGGTCCTCTCCGTCTCCTACGCCCAGACCCTGGAGGAGGCCATCGCCCAGGCCAACGCCGTGCCCTACGGGAACATGGCCTGCGTCTTCACCCAAAGCGGCAAGGCGGCCCGGGCCTTCCGGGAAAGGGTGCAGGCGGGCATGGTGGGGGTGAACGTGGGGGTGGCCCAGCCCCTCGCCTTCTACCCCTTCTCCGGCTGGCGGGACTCCTTCTTCGGCGACCTCCACCCCCACGGGCCCGATGCCTTCCTCTTCTACACCCAACGAAAGGTGGTGGTGGAACGGTGGTGACCGAGGCCCTGCGGGCGGCGGAGGCGGTGGAGGAGAAGGAGGTGGTGGACCTCCTCCAGGCCCTCGTTCGCATCCCGAGCCACTACCCCGGGCCGGGGGAGGCGGGGGTTGTGGCCTATCTGGAAGGCTACCTGAAGGAGCGGGGCCTGTCCGTCTTCCTCCAGGAGGCGGCCCCGGGGAGGCCCAACCTGGTGGCGGACCTGGGGGAGGGGGAAGGAGGGCTACTCCTCGAGGGCCACACCGACGTGGTCACCCCGGGGGACGAGGCCCTTTGGACCTACCCTCCCTACGCCGGGGTGGTGGAGGGGGGAAGGCTCTACGGCCGGGGGGCATGCGACATGAAGGGGGGCCTCGCCGCCCTGGTGGGGGCCATGCTGGCGGTGAAGCGGGCCCTGGGCAGGCCCAAGCGCCCCTTGCGCCTCGCCGCCTTGGCGGACGAGGAGGGGATGATGCTGGGGGTGAAGGCCTTCCTAAAGGCCGGGCTTGCCCAGGGTTTCCGCGGGGCCTTGGTGGCGGAGCCCGAGGAGATGGAGATGTGCCTGTGGCAGAAGGGGGCCTTGCGCATCCGCCTCCTTTTCCCCGGGAGGATGGCCCACGGGGCCATGCCCTACGCCGGGGATAACCCCATCCCCAAGGCGGCCCGCTTTGTCGTGGCCCTCCGGGAGCTGGAGGCACGCCTGCAGGAGGCCCATCCCCACCCCTATCTGGGCCCCACCTACCTCACCCCCACCCGCTTCCTGGCCAGCGCCGGGGAGGGGCAGCTGAACGTGATCCCCGCCCAGGCGGAGGTGGCCCTGGACGTGCGCACCGTGCCCGGGGTGGACCACCCCAGCCTGCTCAAGGAGCTGGAGGCCCTGGCCGGGGTGGGGGTGGAAGTGCTGGAAGACCGCCCCCCGGTGGAAACCCCCAGGGAAGACCCCCTGGTGCAAGCGGCCGAGGAAGCGCTGAGGCTTTTGGGCCTTCCCGCGCGCCTGGGCGGCGTGCCCGGCGCCACGGACGGCACCTTCCTCCGGGCCTGGGGCGGCCTTCCCGTGGTGGTCATGGGCCCGGGGAGAAAGACGCTCCCCCACCAGGTGGACGAGTGGGTGGACCTGGAGGAGGTGGTCCTGGCCGCGCGGGTCTACGCCGCCTTGGCGGCGCTCTACCTAGCGTAGGGCCGCTGGAAAGTCTTCAGCGCTAGAATGGAGAAGGGGAAGAGCATGGACCTGGCTTTCGTGCTCGGGGTAGCGGCGCTCCTCGTCCTGGGGGGTTTCCTCACCTATAACACCCTTATCGCCCGCAAAAACCAGGTGGATAACGCCTACGGCGCCGTGGAAGCCTACCTCAAGAAGCGCCACGACCTTATCCCCAACCTGGTGGAGGCGGTGAAGCGCTACATGGCCCACGAGCGGGAGCTTTTGGAGAGGCTGGTGGAACTCCGGGAGCGGGCGAAGGAGGCGGAGGGGAAGGGCCCCGAGGAGGCCTTCCGCCTGGAGGGCGAGCTTTCCCGCCTCCTCGCCCAGGTGCGCCTCCGGGCCGAGGCTTACCCAGACCTCAAAGCGAGCCAGAACTTCCTCCAGCTCCAGGCGGCCCTCACGGAGGTGGAAGACTCCCTGGCCGCCGCCCGGCGCTTCTACAACCAGGCGGTGACGGACTACAACAACGCCATCGAGCAGATCCCGGGTCGGTTCCTCGCTCCCCTCATGGGCCTGGGTCGGAAGCCCGTCTTCACCATCCCCGAGGAGGAGCGGGAAAGGCCCGACCTGGGCAAGCTTTTCGCCTAGCCCATGGAGCGCCTTTCCGAAGACCTCGCCCCCCTCGAGGCCCACCGCCAGCGCACCCTCCTCCTCGCCCTCCTCCTCTTCCTCGCCACCCCCTTCTGGGCCTATCTCCTTTTCCGCCTCTTCCAGGCCCTGGAACTCCGGGGAGCGGGCCTCCTCTACGCCCTCCTCGTGGCCCTTCCCCCGGGCCTCGCCCTTGGGCTCTTGCGCGCCTTGCGCCTGCGGCTCAAGCGAGCCCTGGTAGCCCCCCTGGCGGAGGCCCTGGGCTTCACCTACCGCCCCGTCCCGGGCCTGCCCTGGCACGAGGCGGAGGCCTCGGGCCTCCTGCCCCGGGCGGACCGCTACGAGGGCGAGGACTACCTGGAGGGGACGGTGGGTCCCTTCGCCTTCCGCTCCTCGGACATCGCCCTCTACCGCAAGGTGCGCACCAAGAACGGCACCTACCACGTCCGCCTCCTCTCGGGCACCCTCTACCGCTTCTCGCTTCCTTTCGCCGTCCCGGGCGAAACCCGCCTCGCCCCCCAAGGGGCGCCCCTCCAGGCGGGCGGGGCCTCCCGTAAGACCGTCCTCCTCTTCCTCGCCCTCTTCTGGGGGGTCCTCCTCCTTCTCCTCGCCCTGGGAGAGCCCGTGGAGGGGAGCGCTGGCCAGGTGCCCCCGGTGGTGGGCTTCATGGCCCTCGTGTCCCTCCCCTTCCTCCTCTGGGGCCTGGGCTGGAGGTTCGGCGGAAGGGAGCGGGTGGCCCTGGAGTCCAGCTCCTTCGAGCGCCTCTTTGACGTGTACGGCGACCAGATCGAGGCGAGGAAGCTCCTCACCCCCAGGGTGCAGGAGGCCCTCGTGGAACTCCGGCGGAGCCTGAGGAAGCCCCTTTGGGCGGCGTTCCGGGGGAACGAGGCTTGGCTCCTCATCGGGGGGCGGAACCGCTTCGAGCCGAGCCTCCTCCGCCCCCTGAGCCAGGAAACGCTTCGGGGCTACGTGGAAACCTGGACCCACGACCTCATGGAGGCGAAGCGGCTTTTGGAGGCGGTGGGGCTGGACCTGAAGGCCAGGAAGCAGGGGCTCTTCGGCGGCGAGGGCCCCACCCCTGGAACCCTGTGATACGCTTTCCCTAAGGGAGGAACCCATGAAACGCACCCTGGCGCTCCTTGCCCTCGGATTCTCCCTCGCCCTGGCCCAGACCCGGGGCGGGGAGCTTCGGGTGGCCATCCTGGCCGAGCCCCCGGTCCTGGACCCCACCGCTTCCACCAGCCAAGAGATCCCCCGCATGCTCTACGACAACGTCCTCCAAGGCCTGGTGAAGTTCAACGAGAAGGGGGAGATCGTCCCAGCCTTGGCGGAGCGCTGGCAGGGAAGCCCCACGAGCCTCACCTGGACCTTCTACCTGCGCAAGGGGGTACACTTCCACAACGGGAGCCCCTTCACCGCCGAGGACGTGGTCTTCAAGTTCACCCGCGCCCGGGACCCCAAGTCCGGCCACACCCACCCCGAGTACTACCAGGACATCCAAAGCGTGGAGGCCAAGGACCCCTACACCGTGGTCTTCCGCCTGCGCCAGCCCAACCAGGACTTCCTCTTCAACCTGGCCCGCCCTGACTCCGTCATCGGGCCCAAAGGGCGGGTGGAGGAGCAACGCACGAACCCCATCGGCACCGGACCCTTCCGCTTCGTGGCCTGGGAGCGGGGGGTGGGGGTGCGGTTGGAGCGCTTTGACGGCTATTACGAGCCCGGCCTTCCCTACCTGGACCGGGTCTTCTTCCGCTTCCTCCCCGACCCGAACGCCCAGCTCGCCGCCCTCCGGGCCGGGGACATCCACGTGATCGGCCTGGGGGTGAGCCCGGAAAACGCCCTGGTGTTGCAGCGGGACCCCGCCTTCAAGGTGGTCACGGGCTTTACCACCACGGAGATCACCGTGGGCATGAACAACAGTCGCCCCCCCTTCAACGACCTCCGGGTGCGCCGGGCCATGCAGCACGCCGTGGACAAGAAGGCCCTGGTGGAGGGGGTGATGCTGGGCTATGGCACCCCCATCGGCAGCCACCGCTCGCCGGGAGAGCGGTGCTATGAAGACCTCTCCGGCTTCTACCCCTACGACCCCGCCCGGGCCCGGGCCCTTTTGCAGGAGGCGGGGTACGGGCCAAATAACCCCTTGCGCTTCACCTTCACCTTGGCGGCCCCTTACCCCTATGAGCGGCGGCTCGGGGAGGCCATCGCCGCCCAGCTGGGCCAGATCGGGGTCCAGGCCCGGCTGGAGGTGGTGGAGTGGGCCACCTGGCTTTCCCGGGTCTTCCGCGGGGCGGACTACCAGATGACCATCATCGGCCACTCCGAGCCCCACGACATCGGGATCTACGCCAACCCGAGCTACTACTTCCGCTACGACTCCCCTCGCTTCCGGGAGCTTTACACCCAGTACCTGCGCACTCCCGACCCCAACCGGGCCTGTGAGTTCATGAAGGAGATGCAGCGCCTCCTGGCCCAGGACGCGGTGAACGTCTGGGTGATGAACGCCCCCTACATCGCCGCCATGCGCCGGGAGGTGATGGGCTGGTGGCAGAACCAGCCCACCCCGAGCCTCAACGTGACCCGGGTCTACCTGGCGCGCTAGATGCGGGGCTTCCTCTTCAGGCGCCTCCTCCTCGCCCTGGCCACCCTTTGGCTTTCCGCCACCTTGGTCTTCGCCTCCCTCCTCCTCCTGCCTGGGGATCCGGTGCAGGCCATCCTGGGCCTCGAGGCCTCCCCCGAGGCCCGGGCGGCCCTGGAGAGGTCCTTGGGTCTGGACAAGCCCCCCCTGGCGCGCTACCTGGACTGGCTCGGGGGGCTTGCCCGCATGGACCTGGGGGAGTCCATCCGCTACGGCAAGCCCGTGGCGGAACTCCTAGAGGAGCGGCTTTCCCTGTCCTTGGCCCTGGTCTTCCTGGGGCTTTTGGGGGCCTTGGCCTTGGCCCTCCCCTTGGCGCTCCTTGCGGTGCGCTTTCCCCCTTTGGACCTTGCCCTAAGCGGCCTTGTGACCGTCCTGCAGTCCCTCCCCACGTTCTTTTTGGGGGTGGTCTTCCTTTACCTCTTCGCCGTCCATCTCCCGCTCCTGCCCGCAAGCGGCTTCCCGGGCTGGGCGAGCCCCAGGGAGGCCCTCCGCCACCTCCTCCTCCCCGCCCTCACCCTGGCCCTTTCCCGGGCCGCCATCCTGTTCCGCATGGCCCGGGCGAGCCTCCTGGAGGTGCTTTCCCAGGACTACATCCGCACCGCCCGGGCCAAGGGGGTGCCGGAGCCTTCCGTCCTCCTCAAGCACGCCCTGAAGCCGGCAAGCCTTCCCCTGGTCACCCTGCTCGGCCTCGAGGGGGGCTTCCTCCTCACGGGGGCGGTGGTGGTGGAGGCGGTCTTCGCCCTGCCGGGCCTGGGGAGCCTGGCCCTCACCGCCCTGGAGGCCCGGGACTACCCCCTCCTCCAGGGCCTGGTCCTCACCATGGCGGCCCTCATCGTGCTCTTCAACGTCTTGGTGGACCTCCTCTACGGGCTTTTGGACCCGAGGGTGGAGTATGCGTAGCCCAAGCCTCCTCCTGGGGTGCCTCCTGGTGGGCCTCTTCCTCCTCCTGGCCCTCGCCTCCTTCCTCTACCCCGTGGACCCCAACGCCCCCGACTTCCTCCGCCGCCTGAGCCCCCCTTCCCCCGAGCACCCCCTGGGCACCGACCCCTTGGGCCGGGACCTCCTGGCGAGGGTCCTCCACGGGGCCAAAAACGCCCTCTGGGTGGGCGGCATCGCCGTGGGGGTGGGGTTTACCCTGGGGGTGGCCTTGGGCCTTTTCGCCGGCTATTTGGCGGGGCCATGGGACGGGGCGCTTAGCCTCCTGATGGAGGCGCTTTACGCCCTCCCCGGGCTTCTCCTCGCCCTCCTCTTCGCCGCCCTCCTCGGGCCTGGGGCCCTGAGCAGCATGCTGGCCGTGGGGCTTTCCATGGTGCCCGCCTTCTTCCGCCTGGCCCGGGCCTACGCCTTAAGCCTCCGGAGCGCCCCGTTTGTGGAGGCGGCCGTGGCCTTGGGGGCCTCGAGGGGGCGGATCCTCCTCCGCCACCTCCTGCCGAACCTCCTCGGGCCCCTCCTCGTCCAGGCCAGCCTGGCCTTCGCCGCCGCCCTCCTGGCCGAGGCCGCCCTTTCCTACCTGGGCCTCGGCGTCCAGCCCCCCGCCCCGAGCCTGGGGCGGATGCTCCGGGAGGCGCAAAGCTTCCTGCCCCTCTCCCCTTTCCCCGCCTTGGTGCCGGGGCTCGCCCTCACCCTGGCGGTGCTCGGCTTCAACCTCTTGGGGGACGGGCTAAGGGACCGGCTGGACCCCAGGCGCTAAGGGGCTATAGTGAATCCATGCTCCGAATTTTGCTAGCCCTATTGACCCTGGGTGGATTGGCCTTGGCCCAAAGGGTGGTGGTGGCCCAAGCCCTGCCCCGCCCGCAAGGCCCCTGGGGCGTGGAAAGCTACCCGGGGCTTCCCGTCTATTCCCTTCGCCTCACCACCACGTACCCCCCCGAAACCGCCCGCTTTCCCGGGAGCTTCCAGGTGGCCTACGACGGCGAGGCCTTGTACGTGCTGGCCCGCCTGGAGCAGGAGGCGCCGCCCAAGGCGGAGCGGGGCCCGGACGACCCCGAGTGGTGGCAGGACGATACCCTCGAGGTCTTCCTGCGGTGGGACCCCTTTGACGAGGAGGCCCCGGACCTGCACCTGGCGGTGAACCCCAAGGGCGTGCGCTTCCGGCGCTACACCGCTCCCCTTTCCTACGAGGCCCGGACCGGGACGTTCCCGGGGGGGTGGTGGGCGGCCCTGCGCATCCCCTTCGGGGAAGCCCTTCCTCCCCCCAAGCCCGGGAGCCTGTGGCAACTCAAGGTGGGCCGCGGCCACCCGAGTGCCCAGGAGTACACCCTCTGGCCCATGGGGGGAAGCTTCCACTCCCCGGGCAATTACGGCTACCTGGTCTTCCTCCAGGCCCCGCAGGACCTCGAGGCCCTAACCGCAGAGGTGCGGGCCCGGGAAGCGGCCCTTCCCCCCATTCCAAGCCGCCTCCAAGGGCTTAAGCGCTGGGCGCTTTACTACGGGGGAGATCCCAAAACCCTTGCCCGCCTCCGGGCGTACGACCTGGTGGTCTTGGCCCGAGAAGCTCCCCTGGACCTGGTGCGGGGGCTCAAGGAGGGGGGAACGAAGGTGGTGGCCTACCTGCCCCTGGGGGTGGTTCCCCGAAAGGAGGCGGAAGCCCGAGGGTGGCAGCACGCCGCTTTGGGGCCCAACCCCTATGCGCCGGACGCCCTCCTCATGGACCCTGCGTCCCCCGCTTGGCGGGCCTACGTGCGGGCCGAGGCGGCCCGGCTGCTCGCCTTGGGGTTTGAAGGCTTCTTCCTGGACGGGCTGGACCTGGCCGACCTTTACCCTGAGAAAATCTCCGCCCTAGCCGCCTTGGTGCGGGGCTTACGCCAGGCCGAGCCCGGAGCCCTTTTTCTGCAACACCGGGGCTTCCGGGTCTTGCGGCGCACCGCCCGTTACCTAGACGGGGTCGTCTATTCGGGCCTCTCCCTGGACGCCGCCGGAAGGCCCAGCTTGGCCGACCCGAGCCCCGTCTGGCCCTTCCGAAGCCGGGGGCTTCCCGCCTTGAGCTTGGACGTGGCCCCAAGCCTCGAGGCCAGGGCTTGGGCGGAACAGCGCGCCCTGGAACTCGGCTTTGTGCCCTACGTGGCCCTAGGCCGGCTAACGGATCCTCCCTAAGAAACCTAGGGCTTTTTGCGTTAAAGTCTTAAGACTTTAAGGTCCCTATGGCCTAAGCCCAAAGGCGGAAGACAAGCGTCTCAACTTTCTTTAAAGTTGTAATAGCGGGGTGGAAGCAGAAATGCATAGATGATGATTTCTTGCCCCGCAGCGTAGCGGTTCCCCTTTCCCTCCTCTGGGGAGGCTTGGTCTTTCGTCTTCCATCCCGCAAAAGATTTGGGTTGTTGTATTCGGGAGGTGTCATGAAAGAGCGTTGGCGTGTGGTATTAGGATTGGCCCTAGGCCTCTTGCTTGGGGCCTGCTCACAACCCGCGAGCCGGTCCCCGGAAACCTGGACCCTGGCGCTCCAGGGTAACGGCGTGCGGGGGGTTTTGGTGGAGGCCACCTTTGACCCCGCGGCGTTGCGCTACATGGGGACAGAAGGTCCTTACGCCGCCGAGGCCTTCGCCGAAGCGGGGAAGGTCCGGGCGGCAGCGGTGGCCCCCAATGCGCCCTCGGGCCCCATCTTGGCGCTCACCTTTGAGGTGCTTCGGCCTGGGGCACGGCCGGAGGTGCGGGTGGTGGAAACCTACCCTGAAGGCCAGACGGTAAGGCAAACCTGGGGAAGAGGAACCCTACAATCCCAGACCCTGGTCCTGCCGGAATCCGTGGTCCAAGGAATTGACCAGGCAGAGGCCGATCCCTCCTTCGTGCGAAACCCCTTGGGCGATCTCAACGGAAGTGGGGCTGTAAGCCTTGCTGATGGCGTTTTGCTCGCGGATATTCTGGCCGGCAACCTCACGAGCCCCACCCCTTACCAGCGCTACCACGGGGACCTCAACTCCAGCGGCACCCTCACAGGCCAAGACCTGGCCCTTCTTTTGCGGAAGATCGTGAACCCGGGTTTAGAACCTAACCTGGAGCTCGCCCCGCAGGACTTCACCCTGAGCCCTGGCGCGTCCGCCTATCTCCTCCTCAACAACTCCGGGAATGGCACCCTTCCCACCGTGTCCTGCACCCACCCCCAAGGGATCGCCTTGACGGACGAAACCCCCCAGGGAGCCGCGGGCAAGGCCTACAGGTTGCAGGCCCAGAGCAACACCCTGGAAGGCAGCATTCAGTGCCAAGCCGGCGCCGCCGGCACCCGCACCGCCCGGGTCCACGCCCCCTACCCCAGCTTCACCCTGGACCTAGCCGCCCCAAGCACCAGCACTACCCCCGGGGGAACCGCCACGCTAGGTTTTAGCCTTACCCCGGTCAACGGCTTCACGGGTACCGTGAGCCTGAGCCTCCTGGACGCCCCCTCTGGAGTGAGCCTGCAAAGCCCGTCCACGGTGAACCTGAGTGGCCCCTTCAGCGGTACCCTCACCCTTAGCGTAGGAAGCGGGGTCAGCCCGGGCACCTACACCCTGCGCCTTAGGGCGGAAAGCGGAAGCAACTCCCAAGAAAAACCTTTCGCTTTGGTGGTTCAAGAAAGCCCAGGGTTTGACTTCTACCTAGACCAAAACGCCCTCACCCTCCCAGTGGGGAGAACGGCAAACCTACAAGCGTTCTTCTCCACCTACGGCGGCTTCAGTGGGAGCGTGAGTCTGGGGCTCACCGACACCAACGGCAACCCCACTCCCCTCACGCTAAGCCCGGCTAGCGCCACCCTGCCCGCAAGCAGCCCCGTGGCCTTGACCGTGCAGGCGGGAAGCGCCCCGGCTGGGGTTTACAACCTCCAAGTGCGGGCAACCGGGGGGAGCCTCTCCCGCAGCCAGCCCCTGAGCGTCACCCTTTACGACTTCACCGTGAGTGCAAGCGACATCGCCATAACACAAGGCGCTTCGGATACAGTGAACATCACCCTCAACCGCACCCACTTCTCTGGACCCGTGTCCCTGAGCCTGAGCGGGACCATCCTCGGCAACGGGAGCAACCAGGTGACCTACGCCTTCGCCGAAAACCCCACCACCAATGGCAACGTGGCCCTCGTCCTGAACGTGGGGCCCAACGTGCCCCCCGGCAACTACACCCTTACCCTCCAAGCCACAGGTGGCGGCCTCGCCCGGAGCCAGGCCTTTACCCTCACGGTTAACGCCGCCCCCAAGGCCCTCCAACCCACCCTCCTGGGCCGCACGGGCAACACCTACAGCGTGGGGGTGAACCTGGTGGGCACCACGGACGCCTACCGCGCCGCTCTCTTTAGCGTCACGCTACCCGCAGGCTTCAGCCTGAGCGCGGGCACGGGTGCCTTGACCTCAGGATGCACCCTGGACTTCGTTCAGGTATCCACGAGCCCCAACCAGTGGAACGTGGCCCTCGTGTGCAACAGCTCCTTCACCGGACCCGGCCAGCTCGCAGTCCTCACCGTCACGGGAACGGGCGGCGGAACCCTGAGCGTGGGGAACGTGGCGCTTACCAAGCCCGACTACACCGAGGACACCTCGGTGAGCGGAGGAAGCCTCACCCTGACCCCATGAAGGCAGCTTGGATGCGGGGTTTTCTCGTGCTTTTAGGGCTTACCTCTTATACCCAGCTTCCCCGGGTGCCTGGTCCCTCCTTCACCCTCTCAGGCCCCCTCCCCTCCACCCTCACCATTCCCCAAGGGGGGAACCAGGCCACCTGGATCACCCTCACGCCAGAAGAGAGTTTCGCCGGCTCGGTGCATCTCACCTTGGCCCACTGGGACGGCAGCTCTGCGCCCGGTTTCGCCCTGACCCCCTCCTCCGTGTGGCTTTCCGGCAACGCAGTCCACGAAACCCTGGGGGATTCTGCCCTAGACACGCTTGCGCCCAGAAGTTACGCCCTCAAGCTCCGGGCGCAAAGCGGCCACCTCGCCCAGGAAAAGGACCTCGGGGTTTTGGTCCTGTTGGCCCTTAAGCCAAGACTCCCGGGGCGGGGGGAGAACGGCTACTTCGTGGCCACCCACCTCGGCCAAACCCTCCGGCCCCACCAAGGAGCGGGGTTTCGCCTCGATGTCCCCTTGGGTTTCACCCTTACCCTCAGCCCAGGTGCCCTCACCCAAGGATGCCTCACCGACCTCCACCAGGTTTCCCGGAACCCGAATCTCTGGAACGCCTTGGTGGCCTGCGAAGCCACCCAAGCCTTCCAAGGTCCCGGTCAGGTGGGAGTGGTTGCCCTGACGGGTTCGGGCGGGGGCGTGCTCTCCCTAGAAGAAGGAATCCTGGTGCAAGCAGGCTCCTACGAAGAGGAATCCGTGGCTGGGGGTAGCCTTTCCCTCGGCCCCTAAGAGGTGCTCATATGGCAAAACGCCCCTACTTGCTCGTCCTTCTCCTCCTCGCCGCCTGCGGGGGTCCGCAAGGGACTCATGCCCCTTCTCCCGACACCCTGGTCCTGCGTGGCGAGGCCACGCGGGGTCTGCTTGTGGACATCACCTTTGACCCAAGCGCCCTCCGTTACCTGGGCCTGCAAAGCCCCCTCCTCACCGAGGCGTACCAGGAGGCGGGCCGGGTGCGCCTGGCAGGGGTTTCCTACCAAGCCCGCTCCGGCGAGGTGCTTCGGGTCCAGTTCCAGGTCCTTCGGCCGGGGGCAAGACCCGAGGTCCGCGTTTTGGAAGCGGAGGCAGCCCGGATCACCCCCTCCTGGGAAGGGGGAGGCCCGGCCCCCCAAGGCCAGCTGGCCCCCCAGGGCTACACCCCCCTTCCTGGCATAGCCCAGAACGAGGTGGAGGCCTCTTTTGCGCAAAACCCTTTGGGTGACCTGAACGGAAGCGGAGGGGTGAGCCTGTCGGACGCCCTCCTCCTCGCCGACCTCCTCACGGGTGCGGCCTCCCCCACCCCCTACCGCCGCTACCACGCCGACCTGGACTCCAGCGGCTACGCGGACGAGCAGGACCTAGTACGGCTTTTGCGCAAGGTGGTGAATCCGAACCTGGGGCCGGGCCTCGAGGTGGCGCCCCTGGCCCTTAACCTCAACCCCGGCGAAACCGCCCTGGTCCTGGTGGGCAACTCCGGGCACGGCACGCTTCCCCCCCTTACCTTCCAGGCGGCCGAGGGGCTCGTCGTCCAGGACACCACCCCTTCGGGTTACGCGGGCAAAGTCTACCGGGTTTCCGCCAACCAAAGCGTGAGCCAAGGGGCCATCCTCTTCAGCGCCGGGAGCGCGGGAAGCCGGGCCATCGCGGTGAACAGCACCGCCCCCGACTTCGTCCTAAGCCTTTCGGGCACCCCCACCGCCCCCGTGGGCGGCACCGCCCAGGCCACCCTCACCCTCACCCCCCTAAACGGCTTCACCGGACCCGTAAACCTGAGCCTGGTCAACCCGCCCTCGGGCATCCTCCTGAGCCCCACCCAGGTAAGCCTTGGCCCAAACCCCCTCACCCTTGCCCTCACCCTCGCCCTGGCCCCGAGCCTGAGTCCTCAGGACTACGCCCTCACCCTCCGGGCGGAAGGAGGAGGCCGGGTGCGGGAGGCAAGCTTCACCTTGAGGGCCACGGGCTTCACCCTAAGCGGGGATACCGCCCTAACCCTGCCCTGGGGCGGGTCAGGAAGCCTCCAGGTCAACGTAACGCCGCAAAACGGCTTCAACACCCCCTTGGACCTCACCCTCACCCGCCAGGACGGAACCCCTCCTCCTCCCGGCATCGCCCTCTCCGGCACCACCCTTCCGGCGAGCGGCGGACCCGTGGCCCTCCAGGTGCAAAACCCACCCCCCGGCACCTACCCCTTGCGCCTTCGGGCCACGCCCCAAGGGGGCGGCACCCCAGGGATCTGGGACTTCACCCTCACCGTCACCTACGCTTCCGAGTGGCGCATACTCCTCTCCTGGAACAACGCCGCCGACTTGGACCTCCACCTCTTCTACCCCGACAGCCCGGCGGCGAACCACATCTACTGGAACAACCCGGGCACCTGCCCCCCCACCGGCCCCGCCTGCCTGGAAGGGGATACCCCCCAAGGCCCCGGGCAGGAAACCCTCCGCTTCGCCTACCAAGGGGGAAGCTACCGCGTCTACGTCCACTGGTACTTCGGCGGGGGTAGTTGGAGCACCTCAGGGGCTCAGGTGCAGGTCTTTAACGCGGGCTACCCCGTGGCCAACTTCCCCGCCCCCACAAGCGGTGTCGGGTACAACACCTGGTGGCACGTCTTGACCTTGGACGCCAACGGGGTCCAGCAAGGAAGCGGGGTAGCGAGCATCCAGCCGCAGGGTCTGGGGCTAAGCCCCCTGAACCTGCCCCAGAAGGGAAGGTGAAGCCATGCGCCGCCTCGCCCTCCTTGCCCTCCTCCTCGCCGCCTGCAGCTTCCAAGGCCCGTCCTCCCAGGCACCCAAGGTGCAGGTGAAGGGCCCGCCCCTCGCCCCCCCGGCCTTGCCGGTGCTTCCAAGCCGCCCCTTGCCGGCCCTCGAGGGGCCCGTACCCCTCACGCTTCCCCTAAGGCCCCAGGCCCTTCCCGGGGCCAAGTACGAGGCCCGCATCCTGGTCCTGACCACCTCCACCGACCCCGAGCAAGCCCCCCACTTCGCCGCCGCCCAAGACATCCTGGAAACGTTTCTCATCCCCTACGAGGTGGTGAACGTGAGCCAGACGCCCTTCAGCCAGGTCCCCCTCACCAACCCCGACGGCACCGGGCGCTTCCAAGGGGTGATCCTGGCGGAGGGCCAGCTGGCCACCTGGTCCGACTCGGGACCCACCTACCACATGTCCGCGGACGACTGGAACCGCCTTTGGGCCTACGAGCGGGATTACGGCGTTCGGGAACTCGTCCTCTACACCTATCCCGGAACCTACCCCGAGGACCACTGCCTGAGCAACGTGGCCGGCTTCTTAACCCCAAGCCCCGCAGCCTACGACCCAAACGGCATAGACCTCGCCACGCAAAGCTACCCCCTCACCTTGACGCAAGAAGGCCAAACCCTCTTCCCGGACCTCACGGGCACCCTGCCCCTCCGGCACGCCTATGCCTACAAGGCGACGCTAAGCGGCACGTGCGCCGCCACCCCCCTTCTCACGGACGCCGATGGCAACCTCTTCGGCATCGTGCGCGCCACTGCTGACGGGCGGGAGCAACTCGTCCTCACCTTTGACCAAAGCCCCTACCTCGTCCACACCTGGCTCCTCGCCCCCGGGCTCATCCGCTGGCTCACCCGAGGGGTGTACGTGGGGGAGTACAGCCGCTACCTCAGGGTAGACGTGGACGACTGGTTCCTCTCCACCGAGGTCTCTGGGGATAGCTCCGGGGTGGGGAACACCCTCACCTTCCGCCTCAGCGGGGCCGAGGCCCAGGCCGTCGCCGCCAAGCAGGCGATCCTCCGCCAAACCTACCCCGTGGCTCAGGCCTTCACCCTGGATCTGGTGCTTAACGGCTGCGGAGCCGTCTTGGACCCCAACCCCAACGACAACCAAGACCCCTGCGACCCGTCCGAAACCCTGGCGCAAGAGCCCCTGAACTTGGCGGACGACCTGGTCCAGGCCAGCCAGGCCCTAAAGGACACCTTCCGCTTTTACAACCACTCCTACACACACTGGGACATGGACTTCACCGACCTGGCTCAGGCGGAGCGCGAGATCGCCGAGAACAACAGGGTGGCGAGCCTCCTCGGCCTCCGCTACGAGCACACCGTGTTCAAAAGCGGCCAGTACTCCGGTTTTGGCTGGAAGGGACAAAACCCCTACGACTTCCCCCGCACGGACAACGGCCTTGGGGCCTCCAACCCCTTCTTCCTCCAGGCCCTTGCGGAGTACAAGGTGCGCTTCGCCAAGGTCAACTGGTCGGTGAATAGCCAAAAGCCCCCCTGCCGCACTTGCGCCTACCCCCACCCCCTCGCCCCCGGGCTTTACCTGGTGGCGGACCGGCCCACTAACGTCTTTTACAACGTCACCACGGCGCAGGAAGCCCTAGCCGCCTACAACAGCGTTTATGGCCCGGGCGGCACTGACCCCTACTGGCCCCGCGACCTGACCTACGCGGAATACCTGCAGCAGGAAACGAACCTGGCGCTCTGGCACCTTCTCACCGACGGGGGAAGCCACTACTTCCACCAGGCCAACCTCCACGAGTACGCCCCGGGCAAGAACCTGGTCTTTGACTGGGTGGAAACCCTTGTGGCCAAGTACGCCACCTACACCACCCTCCCCCTTCTCTCCCCCACCTGGAGGGAGTACGGGGAGCACGCCCTGAAGCGCTACCGCCACTACGAAGCGGTGCGGACGGGAAGCGTGAAGGCCCTGATTGACCCGGCCGCCCGCACCCTCACCCTCCAGGGCAAGCCCGTCTGGGTGACAGGCATCCAAGGCCCCGCCTGCGAAGCCTACGCTGGCGTGAACCGCTGCTTTGTCGGAACGGGCACCTATGCCTTCCAAACACCTTAGGGTTCTTTTCATCACCGAAGGGACCTACCCCTACGCCGTGGGCGGGGTAAGCCGCTGGTGCGAGCAGCTCCTTTTCGGCCTGGAAGGGGCCTTCACGGTGCTCGCCCTTTGGGGCCCCCAACAGACCAAGCCGGCCCTGCCCCTTCCCCCCGGAACCACCTTGCGGACCCTTCACCTCTTCCGCCCGCCCCGACCCTTTCCCTTCTCCCCCGCTCCCTTGCACGCCCTTCTTCCCGCCTTGGAAAAGCTCTTCTCCTTTCTGGAGCTTGACCTCGCCAGCTTCCAAGAGGGGCTTTGGGAGCTTTTCCTTCTGCGCAAGCGCCACCTTCACGACCTCTTCCTCCATCCCAAGGTCCAAGGGCTCCTCAGCCAACGCCTCAGCCTCCTCCTTGGCCGCCCCCCCACCTTGGGGGAGGGGCTTGCCGTCTTGCACTGGCTGCGCTCCACCTTGCTTCCCCTCCTGGCCTTAGACCCCATTCCCGAGGTGGACCTGGTGCACGCCACCAGCGGGGGCCTGGCCGTCATCCCCGCTTGGCTCGTGTCCCGGCACCTGGGGGTGCCGTTCCTCCTCACGGAGCACGGGGTTTTCCTGCGGGAGCGGTACCTGGCCTTCTCGGAAACCAACCCTTCTCCGGCGGAGCGCCTGGTTCAGGCCCGCTTCTACCACCTCACGAGCCGCTTGGCCTACCAGAAGGCCGATTTCATCACCACGGTGAGCCGCTTCAACCTGCGTTGGGAGGTGGAGCTGGGGGCTGACCCCAAGCGCATCCGGGTGGTGGCCAACGGCATAGATCCCGCCCAGTTCCCCGAGGCACCTCCCCACCTGGAAGGCCCCCCCACCGCCGTCTGGGTGGGGCGGATTGACCCCTTGAAGGACCTCCTCACCCTGGTGGAAGCCTTCGGCAGGGTGCGGGAGGCGCTGCCGGAGGCCCGGCTCCTCCTCTTCGGCCCCGTGCCTCGAGGCAACGAGGGGTACGCCGCTAGCGTCAGGGCCCGCGTGGAAGAACTCGGCCTGGGAGCGAACGTGCGCTTCATGGGCCCCGCGAGCCCCGTGTACCAGGCTTACCACCAGGGATGGGTGGGGGTTCTTTCCAGCATCTCCGAGGGCTTCCCCTACACGGTCATTGAAAACATGGCGGTGGGCCGAACCCTGGTGGGTACCCGGGTGGGGAGCGTGGGGGAAGTCTTGGAGGGGGTGGGCGAGGTGGTGCCTGCCATGGATCCCGAGGCGTTGGCGGAAGCCCTTTTAAGCTTTCTACAAGACCCCGAGCGGTGCCTGGAGCAAGGCAAAAAGGCGCGGGAAAAGGTCCTCACCCTTTACACCCTGGAGCGAATGCTGCAAGAGTTTTCCGCCATTTACAAGGGCCTCGTCCTGCGCGGGGCGGTGGAGGTGCCGGAATGAGCGCCCGAGGAGAGTACCGCCCCCCCACCTTCCCGCCCCCTAACCCCCAGGGGCTACAGGACCTGGCCCGTTCCTTCCCAGACCTCCTCGCCCAAGCGAGCGACCCCTACGAGCTTGCCGCCCACTTGGAGGTTTTGGGCTACAACCGCTACCGCGTGGAACGGCTCTTTGGGCTTTCGAGCACCTTTGCCCTGGCCCAAGCCCTCTTCGCCCTGGCCCAGCGCGATTTTCGTCCCCGAGCAAAGGCCCCAACGCCGCAAGGGGGCCTGGGGTTGCGGCACCTGGCGGTGGCCCTCACCCTGCTGGGTACCCTGGTGGCTTTTCAAGGCGCGGGGGAGGTGGGGTGGCTTCCCGCCCTTTTCCTCCTGGTCTGGAGCCAGCTCGCCGCCCGGGGAGCCCTCAAGGCGGTGGTGGAGCTCGGCCCGGGCGAAATCCCAAGCGTCCACGCCGCCTTTGCCTGGCTGGGGGTAGTGGGCGTTTCCCTCACCGCCCCTTGGGATTTGGGCCCGGCCGCTTCCTGGAGCGTGGGCGTGGCCTGGGTGGCGGTGGGGGTCTTGACGCTTAAGGGCCTCGAGGGCAAGGCCACAGGGGTAGCCGCCGGCTTCCTCTTGGGGGCGATTGTACTCCGGATGGTGGGAACTTCTCCCCTTTGGGTGGGGCTTTTCCCCCTAACCTTCCTCCTTCGGGAAGTGGGGCTGCCCAAAGCGCACGGCCTCTTGTTCTTGTACCACGCCCTTCTAACCGAATGGGTCTACGCCGCATACGGCTTGGGGCAAGGCCTCGTGCTCTGGCGCCTTGTGGAAGGAGCAGGGCAAGGGGCGCTTTTGGGCCTAGCCGCTTACCTGCTCGCCGCTTTGCTGATAGAGATGCGCCTGGCCGCCTTCGTGCAGGCCTTGGGCAAAACCCTTTGGCAAAAGGCGAGCCCGGAATCCCTCGTTCTTGCCATCCAACGCGCCTTCTGGACCTACGCCTTCACCGCCTCGGTCCCCACCTTGGTCCTTCTGCTAGCGCTTCCCTGGTCGGACGTTTACGGAAAGGCGCTCCTCGGCTTTGGCTTCTTGGGCTTCACGAGCGCCGTGGCCTTGGGCCTAAACGCTCTAGGGGGCATCCGGGCCAGTGCCTTCACCTTGCTGGCAAGCGCCCTTCTCCTCCACCTGACGGGAAACCCCTTGATCCTGGGGGCCGTGGGGCTTTCCCTCCTCCTCTACTTCCTGGAGTACTTGCGCCACCCGGAGCGCTATGGCGTCTACCTTCTTTAAGCCCCTCGCCTTTTACTACGGCCAAGGAAGGCTTGCCGAGCTTCGGGTCTTCCGCCGCGTGGTCCTGCAGCCTTGGGCCTACACCCCAGAGGAGCTAGCGGCCCTAGCCCCCACCGAGCCCCTGGCCTACCTGAGCCTCGGGGAGGATCCGGGCCCCGAGGCGCCCTGGCAGCGGGGGCTGAACCCCCTTTGGAACACGAGGCTCGTGGACCCCACCCACCCAGCCTGGGTGGCCAAGGTGGTGGAAAGCGCCTTGCTTTACTTGGCCCGAGGCTTTCGTGGCCTCTTCCTAGACACCCTGGACCAAGGGGCGGCCACGAACCGGGAAGGCACCCTCCGCCTCCTCTTGGAACTCCGCAGGGCGGTGGGGCCCTGCTTCCTCCTCGCCAACCGCGGCTTCGCCCTCCTGCCCCACCTGGCGGAACTCGTGGACGGGATCGTCTTTGAGGCCTTCTCCACCACCTGGGAAGGGGGCGGAAAGCCCCTTCCCCGGTCTGCCCTCCGCACCAACGCCCGCTGGGCCCTGGCCCTTGCCCAATACCCCTGGGAGCGGTACAGCCTAGACTACGCCCCAGACCCTAGGCTCGCCCGCTTCGCAAGGAGGCGGGCCCTGGCCTATGGGCTAACGCCGGTCCTCGCCCAGGAGCGGCACCTTTTGACCCTCACGGACACAAGGGGCTAATCCGATCCAAGTCCACCACGGTCACGTACGGCACAAACCCCTCCGCGCGGGACTTCTCGCACGCCGCCCGCACGTTTTCCGGCCGGGTGGCGTAGTCCACCGTGAGGACCAGCTTGCCCGCATCCCGGATGGCGCGGGCGTGGGCGAGGCGTTCTTGACAACCCGAATCCGTACAGGGTTTGTCGGTGGCGTAGAAGAAGAGCTCCTCGAGGCCAATCCCATCTATGGCCGAGAGATATCCCGGCCGCATCCTGAGTTCCGGGGCGTTTTGGGGAAAGACCCAAAAGTCGGGCCTTTTGGCCTTGACATACTGGCTGATCCGCCCCAGGAGGGCCACCATCTTGGCCGCCAAGCTATCCCGGGTTTCTCCCGGGACCAAATTTAGGCTGATCCCCTCGTAGGCATCCACCAGGTCCAGGTAGATCCCTTTAAACCCCGCCGCAAAGGCCTTGTCCAGCCTAGGCCGCACCACTAGGTTCCACCAGCGCTCGTCCCAGTACTTGGCATACCACTCCCCACTCCAGCCTGGCACCGAGTTCAGGAGTAGATCGGGCGCATCCTTTTGGACCACCGAATACTCCGGCCGGTAGTTTTCCATCCCCCCGATCTCCATGTAGGCCAAGACGGGTTTTCCCTCGAGGGCGGCAAGATCATCGCCCGACCAAGGCGTCGCCCCGTCCTTGGTGAGGTCAATCACGTAAAGGTCGGCGGCTGCGGCTCCCAAGGCGGCGAGCCCCGAGGCCGGATAGCCCGTGAGCTGGTAGATCCAAGTACGCACGCTCGGCGCAGGACCAGGCGCAGGAGGTGGGCTTCCAGGAGGCTCAGGGGCCTCGCCCGTCCCGCGACAAGCGGCGAGGGCGAGGAGCAACAAGGTCAGCCAGAGGACCCCCCGTCCCCACCGCCTAAACCCCCCCTGGGGAAACCCCCATCGCCCCATTTGTTCTATGCTACCGCCCGTTCCTGAGCGCAGGGTGTTGGTTTCATGAGGGCCCACCCTTACGCATGCGGAGGCCCCCCGAAGGTTTAGGTGGTCATGGAATAGGGGTGAATTCCGCACTGCACCAGGCTCGGTCGGGGAAAGCGGGTAAAGGACAGGCCGGCAAGCTCTTGCCTACCTTTGCCGCCCCGTGGTAAGTTTATACGGCAAGAAAGGAGGCCAGCATGTGCGCGCCCTTGGTGATGGAAGAGGTGGCCCGCGCCCTTTCCCGCAGGGCTTTCCTGGGGATGGGCCTTGGGCTTTTGGCGGTTAAGGCCTTGGCGCAGGCGGAGGTCCAGGGCAAGGCCTTCAGCAGGGCGGTGGACCTCACCCACGAGCTCTCCCCTGAGATCCCCCTGTTTCCCGGGGCCGAGCCCATGCGCATCACCACCCTGGTCACGGTGCGGCAAAACGGCTACTACGGGAACCGCCTGGACCTTTGGGAGCACTCGGGCACCCACATGGACGCCCCCGCCCACTTCGCCGAAGGGGGCCTCACCGCCGAGAAGCTCCCCGTGGCCAGCCTCATCGCCCCCCTGGCGGTGATCCACATCCACGAGCGGGCGGCCAAGGACCCCGACGCCCAGGTCACCGTGGACGACATCCTGGCCTACGAGCGCCAGCACGGCCGCCTGCCCAAGGGGGCCTTCGTGGCCATGCACTCGGGCTGGGAGGCCCGCTGGCGCAACCCCAAGGCCTTCCTCAACCAGGACGCCTCCGGCACCCTCCACTTCCCCGGCTTCTCCCCCGAGGCGGCGGAGTTCCTGGTACGGGAGCGGGAGATCGTGGGGGTGGGGGTGGACACCCTCTCCCTGGACCACGGCCCCTCCAAGGACTTCAAGGCCCACGTCACCCTTCTTGGAGCGGGGAAGTACGGGCTGGAAAACCTGGCGAACCTGGCCCAGGTACCCCCCGCCGGGGCCCTCCTCTTCGTGGGCGGGCCCAAGCACCAGAAGGCCTCCGGCGGCCCGGTGCGGGCGGTGGCGGTATGGTGATCTCCTGGCTCCGGGTGCCCGAGGAGGAGGAGCTCCCCGAGGCGGTGCGGGCGCTTTTCCAGGAGTTCCGGGAGCGGACGGGCTTCGTCCCCAACGTGGCCCGGGCCTTCGCCCTAAGCCCCCGCTTCCCCCTTTGGTTCCGCTACTACCACGCCCTCATGCGGGAAGAGGGCCTCCTCACCCGGGAGGAGCGGGAGGCCATGGCCATCGCCATTAGCGGGGAGAACCGCTGCGAGTACTGCGTGGCGAGCCACAAGCGCTACCTCAAGGACCTCACGGGGGACTGGCGGCTTTCCGAGGTCCTGGCCGCCAATCCCCACCGGGCGGAGCTTCCCCCCAGGATGCGGGCCCTGGTGGACTTCGCCCTGAAGATGACCCACCGGCACCACGAGATGACGGAAGAGGACCTGAGGCCCTTAAGAGAGGCGGGGCTTTCGGACGAGGCCATCCTCGAGGCCGCCGAGGTGGCCGCCATGTTCAACTTCACCAACCGCCTCCTGAACGCCCTGGGCATCCGGCCCAACCCCGAGTACTACCCATGAGCCTGCTGGAGTTCCGCCAGGTTTCCGTGGCCTTTGGGGACTACGTGGCGGTGGAGGGGGTTACCCTCCGCCTCGCCCCCGGGGAGTTCGTGAGCCTGGTGGGACCCACGGGGTGCGGCAAGAGCACCCTCCTCAACGTGGCGGCGGGCCTCCTTGCCCCAAGCCGGGGGGAGGTCCTCCTGGAGGGGAAGCCCCTCAAGGGCCTCAACCCCCTGGCGGGCTACCTCTTCCAGCAGGACGCCATCCTGCCCTGGAAGACCGCCCTGGACAACGTGGCCCTTCCCCTGGTCTTCCGCGGCCTCCCCTGGCCCGAGGCCCGGCGGCGGTCCACGGCCTGGCTGGAGAAGGTGGGGCTTGGGCGCTTCCCCCGCCACTTTCCCCATCAGCTTTCGGGGGGGATGCGCAAACGGGTGGGGTTAGCCCAGGTCCTCATCGCCGGCCCCAAGCTCCTCCTCATGGACGAGCCCTTCTCGGCCCTGGACGTGCAGACCAGGCAGCTCATGGAAAACGAGCTCCTGCGGCTATGGCAGGAGGACCGCAAGACGGTGCTCTTCGTCACCCACGACCTCGAGGAGGCCATCGCCCTCTCCGATCGGGTGGTGGTCCTTTCCGCCGGGCCCCGCTCCCGGCCCATCGGGGAGTTTCCCATTCCCCTCCCCCGGCCCCGGGACGTGGCGGAGGTCCGGCTCACCCCGGAGTTCCTGCGGCTCCACCGGGAGATCTGGGAGCTCCTCAGAGGGGAGGTGATGCGGGCCCATGCCGGGGCTTAGGGCGAGGCTTTGGCAGGCGGGGCTCCTTTTGGGCTTCCTGCTCCTTTGGGAGTGGGCCTCGAGGACCGGCCGCATCGACCCCTTCTTCTTCTCCGTCCCCTCGGAGATCGCCAAACGGGTCTGGCGCTGGTTCGCCACCGGGGAGGTCTACCCCCACCTTTACGTGACCACCGCGGAGATGCTCCTGGCCTTCGCCATCGGCACCCTCCTTGGGGTGGTCTTCGGGCTTTGGCTCGCCCTGGCCCCCGGCGTGGCGGCGGTGCTGGACCCCTACGTGAAGGCCCTGAACGCCATCCCCCGGGTGGTCCTCGCCCCCATCTTCACCCTCTGGTTCGGCCTCGGCCTCCTCTCCAAGGTGGCCCTGGGGGTGACCCTGGTCTTCTTCGTGGCCTTCTTCAACACCTACCAAGGGGTGAAGGAGGTGAGCCCCATCGTCCTGCAGAACGCCCGCCTCCTCGGGGCGCGCCGCCGCCACCTCCTGGCCCACGTCTACCTGCCGGCGGCGGCGAGCTGGATCTTCAGCTCCCTAAGGACCTCCATCGGCTTCGCCGTCATCGGGGCGGTGGTGGGGGAGTACCTGGGGAGCGCCGCCGGGCTCGGCTACCTCATCGCCCAGGCGGAAGGGGTCTTTGACACCACGGGGGTCTTCGCCGGGATGGCGGTCCTCATGGCCTTCGTCCTGGCGCTGGACGCCCTGGTGGGCGCCCTGGAGCGCAGGCTCCTGGTGTGGCGCCCTAAGGAAGGAGGAGGAAGATGAAGCGGTTTTGGGTGTGGACGCTCTTGGTGCTCTTGGCCTTCGGCCTTGCCCAGAAGCGGGTGGTCCTGGGGGTTGGGGGCAAGACCGCCGTGGTCTACCTCCCCCTCACCGTGGTGGAGCGCCTCGGCTACTTCAAGGACGAGGGCTTGGACGTGGTGATCCAGGACCTCCAAGCGGGCTCCCGGGCCCTCCAGGCCCTCATCGGGGGGAGCGTGGAGGTGGTCATGGGCTACTACGACCACACGATTCAGATGCAGGCCCAGGGCCGGGACATCGTGGCCTTCGTGGAGGTGGGGCGCTACCCCGCCATCGTCCTCGGGGTGCGGACCGACCTGGCCGACCAGGTGAAGACGGTGGCCGACCTCAAAGGGCGCCGGGTGGGGGTCACCGCCCCCGGCTCCTCCACCCACTTCTTCCTCAACTACCTGCTGGTCAAAAACGGCCTTAAGCCCACGGACGTGGCGGTGGTGGGGGTGTCCGTGGGGGCGCAGGCGGTGGCCGCCGTGCAGAACAAGCAGGTGGAGGCCATCTCCAACGTGGAGCCCGCCATCACCCTCCTGGAGGAGCGGGGCCTCATCAAGGTTCTGGCGGACACCCGCACCACCAAGGGAACCCGGGAGGTCCTGGGCGGGGAGTACCCGGCCGCGGTCCTCTACACCACCCGGGCCTGGCTGGAGCGGAACCCCGACACGGCCCAGCGCCTGGTGAACGCCATGGTGCGGGGCCTGCGTTGGATGCAGGGCAAGTCCCCCGAGGAAATCGCCGCCATCCTGCCCGAGGAGTACTTCCTGGGGGATAAGGCCCTCTACCTGAAGGTGCTTCGGAACTCCCTGGAAAGCTTCTCCCCCACGGGGCGCTTCAGCGACACCGCTCCCTTGAGGCCCCTCACCGTGCTCTCCGCCTTTGACCCCAACGTAGCCCGGGCGCGGATAGACCTCAAACGCACCTACACCAACGCCTTCGTGGACCAGGTGCCCAAGCGGTGAACAGGAAGGGAGGTGAGTAGCGATGCGAAAGGCGCTGTTCGCCCTGGTAGCCCTTTCCCTCACGGTCCAGGCCCAGACCTGGAACATGGCCACCCCCTATCCCCCGGCCAACTTCCACACCCAGAACATCCTCCAGTTCGCCAAGGAAGTGGAGGAGGCCACGGGGGGGCGGGTCAAGGTCACCGTCCACCCCGGGGGGTCCCTCTTCCCCCACCCCCAGATCCTCCCGGCGGTGCGCAACGGGCAGGTCCAGCTGGGGGAGGTCCTCATGTCCCTCTTGGCCAACGAGAACCCCCTCTTCAACCTGGACTCCATCCCCTTCGTGGCCACGAGCTACGAAGAGGCGCGGCGGCTTTACCAGGCCCAGCGCCCCGAGGTGGAGCGGTGGCTCGCCCAGCGGGGGGTGGTCTTCCTCTACGCCGTCCCCTGGCCGCCCCAGGGCCTTTACACCAAGCGCCCGGTGAACTCGGCCCAAGACCTTAAAGGGATGCGCTTCCGCGCCTACAACCCCGCCACCGCCCGGCTGGCGGAGCTTTTGGGCATGACCCCGGTGCAGGTGGAGGCGGCGGACATCCCCCAGGCCTTCGCCACCGGGATCGTGGAGGCCATGGTCACCTCCCCCGTCACCGGCGTGGACAGCCAGGCCTGGGACTTCGCCCGCTACTTCTACGACGTGAAGGCCTGGATCCCCAAGAACATGGTGGTGATCGGGCGCAGGGCCTTTGAGGGCCTCTCCCCGAATGACCGCGAGGCCCTCTTACAGGCGGCAAGGCGAGCGGAGGAGCGGGGCTGGCAGCTCAGCCAAGAGCAGGAGGAGAAGGCCCTAAAGACCCTGGCGAGCCGGGGGATGCAGGTGGTGAAGCCTTCGCCTCAGCTCCTGACCGAACTCAAAAAGGTGGGCCAGACCATGGTCTTGGAGTGGCAACGCCAGGCGGGGGCCACGGGGATCAAGGTCTACCGCCAGTACTTGGGGCGATGAACCTCCTCTTCCGCTTGGCCGAGGTCCTGGCGGCCCTCATGGCCCTCTTCATCCTCCTCGTCATCCTGGCCCAGGTGGTGGGGCGCTTTCTCGGCTTCGTAGTCCCCTCGGCCTTGGAGCTCGCCGGCTTCGCCACGGCGGGGCTCATCTTCCTGGGCCTCGCCCCCACCCTGCGGGCCGGGGGGCACATCCGGGTGGGGCTTCTCCCGAAGCGGCTTCCCCCGGGACCGAGGAGGGCCCTCGAGGCGCTTTCCCTCATCCTTGGCCTTGGGGGAAGCCTCTACGCCACCTACCACGCATGGGCCCGGGTGCTGGAAAGCCACCGCTACGGGGACCTGGCCCCGGGGCTCCTGCCCCTCCCCCTTTGGATTCCGCAAAGCTTTCTCGCCCTGGGGCTTAGCTTCTTCAGCTTGGCCCTCCTGGAGGCCTTCGGGCGGACGGTAAGGGGGTGGCGGTGAACCTCCTCGAGGCCAGCCTGGTCCTCATCCTCGCCCTCTTCGCCCTCTTGGGCCTGGGGGTCTACGTGGGCCTCGCCCTTCTTCTGGTGGGCCTTTTGGCCCTGGCCCTCTACACCACCGCCCCCCTGGGCCCCAACCTGGCCACGGCCCTCTGGACCGCCACCTCGGGCTGGAGCCTGGCCGCCTTGCCCCTTTTTGTGTGGCTGGGGGAGGTCCTCTACCGCTCCCGCCTGGCCCAGGGGCTCTTCCAGGGGCTTGCCCCTCTCCTCTCCCGGCTCCCCGGGGGGCTTCTCCACGTGAACGTGGTGGCGAGCGCCCTCTTCGCCGCCGTGATCGGCTCCTCCGCCGCCACCACCGCCACCGTGGGCCGCTTCACCCTGCCGGAGCTCCTACGGCGGGGCTACCCCAAGGCCCTGGCCCTGGGCTCCTTGGCCGGGGCGGGGACATTGGGCTTCCTCATCCCCCCCAGCATCGTCATGATCGTCTACGGGGTCATGGCCGAGGTGTCGGTGGCCCGGCTCTTCATGGCCGGGGTGGTGCCGGGGGTGGTCCTCACCCTCCTCTTCATGCTCCTCCTGGCCTTCCTCGCCTTTCTCAGGCGGGACGAGCTGCCAAAAGAGGCGGTCAAGCCTCTGGGGGAGGCCCTTCGGGACTTCCTTGGGGTCCTCCCTGTGTTCCTCCTCATTCTCTTGGTGCTGGGCTCCATCTACCTCGGCGTGGCCACCCCCACGGAGGCGGCGGCCATCGGGGTGGCGGGGGCCTTTCTCCTCGCCGCCCTAAACCGCGAGCTCTCCCCCACCCTCTTCTGGGAAAGCCTCCTCGGGGCGGTGCGCACCACCAGCATGATCGGCCTCATCCTGGCGGGGGCTGGGGTGCTCACCCTGGCCATGGGCTTCACCGGCATCCCCCGGGCCCTCGCCACCTGGGCGGTGGAGGCGGGGATCAGCCCCTTGGCCCTCATCTTCCTCCTCAGCCTGGTGTACATCGTCTTGGGGTGTTTCCTGGATGGTATCTCCATCGTGGTCCTCACCATCAGCGTGATCCTCCCCGTGGTGAAGGCCATTGGGGTGGACCCTTTGTGGTTTGGCGTCTACCTGGTGCTCATGGTGGAGCTGGCCCAGATCACCCCTCCCGTGGGCTTCAACCTCTTCGTCCTCCAGTCCCTCACCGGGGAGGAGCTCTTCCAGATCGCCCGCTACGCCTTGCCCTTCATGGGCGTCCTCCTCCTCATGGTGGCCCTACTGGTGGCCTTCCCGGGGCTCGCCACCTGGCTTCCCCGCACCATGACGGGGGGTTAGCCCAGAAGTGTCGCTTTTTGTGGAAGCCTGGCCCACAAGGTACTAGGATTTAGAACATGGCTGGACGGGCCAGAACGCCATCCCCCTCCTGGGTTGGCTGGCATGGGGCGCTTTACCGTGCCCCCAAGGCGCTTTCCCATCCCCTACCCAAAGGAGGGCCAACGTGAACCCAGTGGACTCCTTCCAACCCGGGACCTTGTTTCGGGCTCGAGGCCGCGACTACCGCCTGGAACGCCGGCACGGGGACGTGCTCTTTGCCCGCGCCGTGGACACCGATGAGGAAGCCCTCTTCTACCTCCCGCTGGAAGGGGAAGCCCTCCAACTCACCTCCTTGGGGCTTCCCCCCACCACCCCTGGGGATCCCGCCCTGCACGACCTGCTCCTCCGGGCCCTAGAGCTTTCCACCCTCCACGCCGACGCCCCCTTCCTGGCCCTGCAGCGCTCGCGGGTGGTCCCCGCCAACTACCAGCTCGTGCCCTTGCTCATGGCGCTGAGGCTGCCGGAGGTGCGCCTCCTGATCGCCGACGACGTGGGCTTAGGCAAAACCGTGGAGGCGGGCCTCATCGTGAAGGAGCTCCTTCTGCGGAACAAGGCCCGACGGGTCTTGGTCCTGGCCCCAGCCCACCTCCTCGCCCAGTGGCAAGAGGCGCTCCGCCGCTTCTTCCACTTGGAGTTTGAAATCCTATCCGGGCCCAACCTGAAGCGCCTCACCCGCACCCTCCCCCCGGGAGCAAACCCCTGGGCCCACTTTGACCGGGTCATCGCCAGCGTGGACTACGCCAAACAGGACGAGGTCCGGAACCTGGTCCTCTTGCAAGACTGGGACCTCCTTTTGGTGGACGAAGCCCACATGGCCGCCCGCCCCCCCACGGAAAAGGGCAAGCAGATGGAGCGCTACCGCCTGGTACGGGAGCTTTCCCGCCGGGTGCCCCACCTCCTCCTCCTCACCGCCACGCCCCACAACGGCTACACGGAAAGCTTCTATAGCCTCCTGGAACACCTGGACGCCCGGGGGTTGGGGCTTTTCAAAGGGGGAAGCCTGGACCGGGAAGCGGCCAAGAAGCACGTGGTGCAGCGCCGCCGAAAGGACGTGGAAGAGTGGTTCCGCAAGGAAGGCAAAAAAAGCCCCTTCCCGGAGCGGGACACCAAGGAGGTGGCGGTGGAGCCCAACCGCGCCGAGCTGGAACTCTTTGAGGCGGTGCGCCGCTACCAAGCGGAGGTTTACGACCCCGACCCGGCCAAGGTGCCCGTTCTCGGGCGCTGGCTCGCCATGCACCTGATGCGCCGCGCCACCAGTTCCCCCCGGGCGTTGCAAAGGAGTTTGGAACGGCGTAAGGCCCTCCTGGAAAGCGTCCTGGCCGGGGGAATGGACGCCACCGCCGACGAGGTGGCGGCCCTGTTTGACACCGCGCCGGAGCGCTTGCTGCCCGAGGAAGCGGAGGCCAGCCTGGAACTTAGCTTGGCGGACCAAGCCCGAGCCCAGGCAGAAAAGGGCTACCTCGAGGCCCTCCTCCGCCACTTGAAGACCTGGCGCAAAGACAGCAAACTGGAGGTCCTACGGGAAATGCTCCAGGACCCGCTACGGCTCGGGAAGGGCCGGACCCTGATCTTCACCCGCTACCGGGACACCCTGGAATACTTGGTGGAAAAGCTTCGGGAGACCATTCCCCAACCCGTCTTCGCCGTGCACGGGGAGATGGATGAGGAAGAACGCAACGAGGTGCTCCAGGCCTTCGCCAAGGAGCAGGTGGGGGTTTTGGTGGCCACGGATGTGTTCTCCGAAGGCCTCAACCTGCAGCACTACGCGGCCCAGCTGGTCCACTACGACCTGCCGTGGAACCCCAACCGCCTGGAGCAGCGCAACGGGCGGATTGACCGCTTCGGTCAACCCGAGCCCGTGGTCCGCATCCGGACCCTCTACTATGAACGCTCCTTTGACGTGGCCGTCTTCCGCCTCCTCCTGGAAAAGGCGGAGCGCATCCGCAAGGAACTGGGGGTGGTACCCGCCTTCTTCGGGGAAGAGGCTTACCTGCGGCGCCGCCTCGAGGCCCTGTGGTCCCAGGACTGGCGGGGCGAACGGCGGCTGCAAACCCCCCTTTTCGCCGAGGAAGAGGCCACAGAGCTGCAGGCGGCAAAGAAGGCCATCCAGGAAGGCTTCTACGGCCACAGCGAGTTTAGCCTCCCCGACGTGGAGCGCCGCCTTCAAGAAGCCCTGGAACGGGCCGGGAGTCCCCAGGTCTTGCAAGCCTTCGTCCTGGACGGGCTCCGCTACCTGGGCTGGCGCGTGGAGGGGGAAGACCCCTACACCGCCTCCCGGGGCACGGGGGAAGCGGTGCCCGGGTTGCCCAACGCCTTTGGCCCCTTCAGCTTCCATCCGGAAGCGCCCCTGGGGGTGGAGGTGCTGGACCTCTCCCATCCCCTGGTGGAGCACCTGATAGCCCACCTGCGCTACCGGGCCTACCGGGACCTGGACGGGGCCCGCACCGCCCTCATGGCCTTTCCCGGCCCCCTGGGTACCCCCCCTGTCGCCCTTTACCACTACCGGGCCCGCTTCGCCGGACCGGGCGGCGAGGTGCTGGAAACCCTGGTGCGCCGGGCGGTGCGCCTTTTGGATCTAAGCGAACTCCCCCCCGAGGAGGCGGAAGCCCTTTGGCGCGCCCGGCTCAAGGCACGCCCCCTCGCCCAGGACCAGGCCAAGGCTTTGGCCGAGCGGGCCCTCAAGGCTCCCCTGGAGGAGTTAGGGAAGCGGGGAGCCGAGGAAGCCTTGGCCCGGGTAAAGGCCGAACGAACGGCCCTAAAGCGGGACCTAGAACGGGCCTACGGCGTCCTGCCCCAGGCCTTCCAAGCCCTAGACCAGCTGGAGGTCTTGGGCTCCGAGCTGCTCGCCATCACCCTCTTGGCCCCTGTGCCGAGCTAAAGGAGGTTGTGGGTGTTCCACGCCATACGCGTTTCCGGCGGCCTCTTCACCGAGGAGTTCTTGCAAAGCCTGACCCGCCTCGAGGCCCTCAAGGAGCTCGCCCTGACCCCTGAGGAGGTGCGGCACCGCTTCTACGCCCTGCTGAGCCTCTACGAGCGCCAGCCGCCCTTATCCCAACTTAGGGACACCTCCCGGGCCCGGGAGTCCTGGCTTCTGCCCTTCTTCCGCGCCCTGGGCTTCCAGCCCGTCTTCAACCGAAGCCACCTTGCGGCGGGGGACCAGTCCTTCCCCATCAGCCACCGGGGCTGGGACGGGGAGGATGCCCCACCCTTGCACCTGGTGGCCACCGAGCTAGACCTACGGCCAAGCCGCAGGGAAAAGAGCCCGCAGGCCCTTTTGCAGACCTACCTCAACCTGCACCCCACGCAAAGCTGGGGCATCCTGGCGGCCCCCTGGGAGGTGCGGCTTTTGCGGAAGTATTACCACGTCTCCCTTCCGGGGTACGTGGCCTTCAACCTGGTGGAGCTCTTTGAGGCCCCTCGGGAACAAGCCCTCAAGGAGTTCCAAATCCTCCTCCTTCTCCTCTCCCCTAGCCGCTTCCAAAAAGGTAACGGCGAGAATACCCCCCTGGACCTTTACTACGAAGCGGCCCGCCAAAGCGGCATCAAGGCCCGCGACGCCTTGCGCAAGGGGGTGGTGGAGGCCCTCGAGGTCCTGGGCAACGCCTTTCTCACCGAGGCCCTCCGGGAAGAACTCCAGGACGAGGAGCGCCTGCGCGCCTACCACGCCGAGCTCCTGCGCCTGGTCCACCGCCTCCTGTTCCTCCTCTACGCCGAAAGCCGCAACCTCATCCCCAGCGGCGGGGAGCTTTCCTGGGTTTACGAGCGGGAATATAGCGTTTCCGCCTTGCGGGAGCGGGCGGCAAGACGGCTCCCTTACGGGGAGGACCGCAACACAGACCTGTGGGAGAAGCTTCTCCTCACCTTCCACCTGGTCCACCAAGGGGACGAACGCCTGGGGGTCCCCGCCCTGAACGGGGAACTCTTCTACCCCGAGGCCCTGCCCATCCTCACCGGGGGCGTGCTCAACCCGGGGGAAAGGGCGCGCCACCCCGATCTGCCCCGCCCCAAAAACAGCGAGCTTCTCAAGGCCATCCTCCTCCTCACCCACGTGGAGCGGGAAGGCGCCCTGGAGCGCATCAACTACCGCGACCTCGAGGTGGAGGAAATCGGCCACGTTTACGAAGGCATCCTGGCCTTGGCCCCCAAGTGGGTGGACGGGCGCTACTCCCTGGAAAGCCACCTCCTGGAGCGGAAGGCCTCGGGAAGCTACTACACCCCCAGGGAGCTTGTGCAACTCGTCATCCAAGAGACCCTGGCCCCAGCGGTGGAGGCGAGGCTAAAGGAGGCGGGCGAAGACCCCAAGAAGCAGGAAGAAGCCCTCCTTTCCCTCAAGGTGGTGGACCCAGCCATGGGCTCGGGGGCCTTTCTCATCTCTGCCATGGAATACCTGGCAGAAAAGCTCCTGGAAATCCGGGGCCAGGCCAAGGAAGACCTCGAGGCCCTCTTCGCCGCCCGGCACCAAGTGGCGGCCCGGTGCCTCTACGGGGTGGACCTGAACCCCATGGCGGTGGAGCTCGCCAAGCTCTCCTTGTGGGTGGCCTCCGCCGCCAAGGGCAAGCCCCTTTCCTTCCTGGACCACCACCTGAAGGTGGGGAACTCCTTGGTGGGCGCCCCCCAGGACTTCCTCCGCCGGGGCATTCCCAAGGAAGCCTACCAAAGGGACGACGTGCCCAAGGAAGCGCGCAAGTCCCTGCGCTTCGGCCCCGGGGTGGACACCCTGCTCTTTAGCCCCCCCGAGCCCCCGCCCCTGGACTACGAGGAGGAAACGGCGAGCCAGGTGGAGGAGAAGCGCCGCCGCTACCAGGAGTGGCGGGAAAGCGAGGAAGTGCGCAAAATGGAGCTTCTGGCGGACTATTGGACCGCCGCCTTCTTCCTGCGGCCCGCTCCGGGCGTGCGCCTGCCCGATGGAACGGGCCTCAACTGGCTTGCCCAGCAAAGCCGCGCTCCCCTGGCGCAACTCACCCAGAGCTCCTACCTTACCCCCGCCACCTTGGCCGCCATCCGAGCGGCCAAGGAACGACACCGCTTCTTCCACTGGTGGCTGGAGTTCCCCGAGGTCTTCGCCCAAGGGGGGTTTGACGTGGTGCTGGGGAACCCGCCGTGGGACCAAGTTCAGTTTGACGACGAAGAGTTTTTCAGGGAAGTGCGCCCAGATATTGCCAATGCACCAAACATGGCTAAGCGAAAAGCCATGATCCAAAAGCTTTCGCACGAAGACCCCGCCTTGTGGGAACGATACCAGGCCGCAATGTACACAACCAAGGCACTTCAAGGATTTATCCACCACTCTGGGCGTTTCCCCCTGACTAGCAATGGTAGGCTAAACTTAGCGCCTTTGTTTGCTGAAAACGCACGTGTGCTCCGGAAAAACGATGGATGGGTTGGCCTCATTGTGCCCACTGGCATAGCAACGGACAGCTTTACGCAGTTTTTCTTCGCGGATCTTGTGCATAAAGGCGAGCTTGCGGCCTTGGTGGACTTTGAGAACCGGGAAGCGCTGTTCCCTGGCGTACACCGCTCCTACAAGTTCGCCGTCTTCGCCCTCCGCCCCCCTTCCAAAGAGCCCGCCAAACTGGCCTTCTTCCTCACCCAGCCCGACCAAGTCCTGGACCCCACCCGCACCTTTACCCTGGCACCCCAGGACTTCGCCCTCCTCAACCCCAACACCAAGACTTGCCCCGTCTTCCGCACCCGCCAGGACGCCGAGCTCACCAAGGCGATTTACAGGCGTGTGCCCGTCCTTTGGCGGGAAGACCCGGAGGACAACCCATGGGGGGTGCGGTTGGTCTTGATGTTCATGATGAACACGGACTCCTACCTCTTCCGGACGCAAAAGGAGCTGGAAGGTGAAGGGTTTACCCTCATCGCTAACCGCTTCGCACGCGGAGAGGAGGTCTTCCTCCCCCTCTACGAGGCCAAGATGATTTGGCACTACGACCACCGCTTCGCCACCTACGAGGGGGAAGACACCCGGGACCTCACCCCTGAAGAGCACCAAGACCCCACCCGCCTGCCCCTGCCCCGCTACTTTGTGGCGGCTCAAGAGGTGGAGGGGCGCCTCGAGGTCAGGGACAGGCAGGGAAATGTGATATGGCGGTGGGAGCGCCCTTGGTCCATGGGGTGGCGGGATATTACCAATGCCACTAACGAGCGCACCCTAATCGCCTCCGTGTACCCGCGCGTGGGTGCAGGGGATACCTTCTTGCAGATGCTTCCTTCTTGCCTTGCCCCGGAAGCTCTTCTCCTACTGGGCTCCCTCAACGCCTTGGTGGTGGACTACGCCACCCGGCAAAAAATCGGCGGAACCCATCTTAAATACCACGTGGTGAAGCAACTCCCCATCCTCCCCCCCGACCGCTACACGGAAGAAGACCTCCGCTTCATCGTCCCCCGCGTCCTGGAACTCACCTACACCGCCTGGGACCTGGCGCCTTTCGCCCAGGAAGTCTGGGAGGAAGCGGACGAGGGCCTCCGGGAAGCCATCGGGCGCTGGCGGGAAAAGGCCAAAACCCACCCAGACGAACCCCCCGAGTGGTTAGAGGGCCCCTACCCTTTCCCGCCCTTCCGCTGGGACGAGGAGCGGCGGGCCATCCTCCGGGCCGAGCTTGACGCCTACTACGCCAGGCTCTACGGCCTGAACCGCAAGCAACTCCGCTACATCCTGGACCCCAAGGACCTCACGCCAAAGGAGCTCGCCGACATCCTGTCGGATTACGAGGAGGTGGAAGACCCCCTGGAGGAGCGCCACTACCAGAAGCGCCACCGAGCCAGCGCCTTCCCCGGGGAAACCTTCCGGGTACTCAGGGAAAAGGAGATCAAGCGCTACGGCGAGTACCGCACCCGGAGGCTCGTGCTGGAAGCTTGGGAACGGCTTCGCACCGGAGGGTTGACATGTGAGGTTAGTAAAACCTAACCTATGAGGTGAGGTGTGGCGGTACGCTATGAAGTCCTCCTTTACGAAGATGCTTCGGGGCATTCACAAATTAAGGAGTGGCTCCACTCCCTCAAAAAGAGCAACCCGAGCGCTTACGCAAAGGCCCGGTGGTTGCTTTACGAGCTTCTCCCAAGTCAAGGACCTAATCTACGCGAGCCCTACGCCAAGCATATTAATGGCCCCATATGGGAGCTCCGTCATAACTCGGGCATCCGCATCTACTACTGGCGCCAGGAAACTACCATCTTCGTGGCAGCAGCGGGAGAGGTGAAGCAGCAAAACAAAGCCGACCCTAAGCTCATCGCTTACGCTTTGCGAGCGTACCAGGAATTTAACTCGGAGGAATGAGCCATGAAACGCAAACTTGTAAGTGTAGACGAGTTCTTCAAAGATGACCTGGATACCCCTTCACTCCGCCAGGCGTACCGAGAGGTTCTAGACGAAGAACTGGGGAAAGTCTTAAAGGCACTTCGGGAAAAGCGCGGCTTGAACCAAAAGGACCTAGCAGAACGCATGGGTGTTCACCGCTCTCGCATTGCTCAGATTGAAAACGCTGAAGGGCTTGCCCTGTCCTTGGAGACCCTCGTACGCTTTGCCAGCGTTTTAGGGTACCGGGTCAACCTAACCTTTACCGACGAGGCTGGGGCTGAAGTTCTCTTCCCCCTAAGTGAGGTGCCCGCCAAGGAAACGGGCTGGGGAATCAGCCTAAAACCAAGTAAGGGGTTTCTAGCCTTAGGGAAGACCGCCGCTTAACATGAGCAAATCGGAGCAAATCCGACAGCTTTTCCAAGAAGGCAAGGACGTTTCCGAGATTGCCAAAGTCCTAGGAATTAGCTACCAGCACGTGTACAACGTGCTCAGGCGGTCAGGACTGCTAAAGCCCAAGAAAATCCCTGCTACCCCGCAAGCATACGAGGCGTTCATCGCCGGGCTAGAACTTCAAGGTGTTGCTCTTCAAGCGCTTTCAGCGGAGCTTAAGCGTATGCCTGAGGGTAAGAAGGGAGCAAACCTAGAGGTCAAGCCCTTTGGTCCCGAGCCCCTAGATGGGGGCTTTCGGGCAGGGCTCACCCTGACCGCGCAACTTCTGGAAGACGGCGACCTCTTTGGCCACCTGGAGGTAAAAGTGGCCGCCAGCTATCGCTCCTCTGTTTTTCCGGAAGGAGATTTGTTCCAGATGTTCGCTGAGCACAACCTTCCCCTAAACCTTTGGCCGTATCTTCGGTTCTACGTGGACTTCCTTACCACCCAGATGGGCCTACCTCCCCTTACCTTGCCCCTCTTCAAGGTCTAGCTGCAACAAGCTTCTAGAGCCTGCCGAAGTAAACTAGGGGCAACATGGTCCTTGCATTGCAACCAGAGGACCTGCGGCCAGACCGCTGGTTGGTGCGAGTGCTCCCCGCGGTAGTCCAGGGTGGCACCTTAGACTGGTCAGCTTTGGGAGAAGTCAAGGCGGAAGGCCTCGAGGCCCTCCTCCAACCCCTCCTCACCCTAGGCCTTTCCCCCGAGGAACTGGCCCGGCGCTTGGGCCTAAGCACCATGAACGACGCCCTGCGCGCCGCCGTGGCCACCCGCTTAGGCCTTCCCGTGGAGCCTTTGCCCGAGCGGGGAAGCGTGCGCGACCCCTTCCGCCAGCTAGAGGCTATCCAGGAGAGCTTCCGAGGCTACGCCGAAAGCTTCGTGTCTCCGAGAAACCCTAAGATCGCTGACTTCCTGCGCCAGGGCATAGAGGAAGAGGACCTCCTTTGGCGCGAGCCCTTCGTGGCGCAGAAACGCCGCTACCGCCTGGGCAAGAGCGTGGATGAACTCATCCGGGAAGGGCTTCTGCCGCCAAGCATCCGCCCCCTTCTCCGCAAAAACCCCGAGGACTTCCAAAACCTTACCCCCTTCCACCCCTACCTTCACCAGGAGGAGGCCCTGCGGGCGGCTTTGGCTGGAGAGAGCTTCGTCGTGGCCACCGGAACCGGCTCGGGTAAGAGCCTGGCCTTCGGCATGCCCATCCTGGCCTACGCCCTGACGGAAAGGCGGCCCGGCATCAAGGCGGTCCTGGTCTACCCCATGAACGCCCTGGCCAACTCCCAGTACCGGGACTTCGCCCTAAGGCTACACGGCTCAGGCTTGCGCATCGCCCTGTACAACGGGGAAACCCCTTATAGCAAGGCGGAGGGCCAGGCCCTTAGGGAGCGGCTCCTTTTAGAAAGGCCCGTGAGCGACGCCGAGGTGTTGAGCCGGGAAGAGATCCGGCAAAACCCCCCGGACATCCTCATGACCAACTACGTGCAACTGGAGCTTCTTCTCACCCGGGGCGAGGATCGCTTCCTCTTTCCCCCAGAGCACCGCGGGGTGCTGCGCTACCTGGTCTTGGACGAGGTCCACACTTACGCCGGCCTCCGGGGGGCGGACGTGGCCCTCCTCATCCGCCGCCTGCGCCAGCACACGGGCACCACTAAGAGCCTGCAAGTGATCGGTACCTCGGCCACGGTGGACCGCGGGGAAGAGGCCATCCGGCGCTTCGCCGAAAACCTCTTCGGCTCCCCCGTGGCCCGCGTCATCGGCGAGTACCTGGAAGACCCCCCTCCCCTAGACCTGAGCCACCTGCCCGAGGAACTAGGGGAAGCCGTGAGGGCTCGGCCCGACGGGGAAAAGCGGGTGCGGCGGGTCCTCCTTTACCTGGAAGGCGCATTAGCAGAACCCCGCACCTTGAGCGAGCTCGCCCAGGGGCTTTCTCGGGAAGACGGCATCCCGCGAGACCAAGCCCAAGCGGAGGTGGCCTTGGCCCTGCGGGTGGGGGCGGCCACGGGATACCTGGTCCCCCGCATTCACGCCTTTTACGCCCAAGCCCCCGACCTCACCGCCACCTTGGACCTACAGGCCTTGTCCCTCAAGGGAGAGCGCTATTTGGAAGGCAAGCCCGCCTACCCGGTGGTCTTCTGCCGCAACTGCGGCCAGGAATACCTGGTGGCCCGGGAGGAGCGGGGCCGTTTCGTTCCCGGTCCATCCCTGCTAGAGCCCTTCCGGGGCGAGGTGCGCTACCTGAGGCCCGGGGCCTGGATCCCCGACCAAGAGCCCCTTCCCGAGGAGTGGTTGGATGAGGCCGGCCAGGTGAAACGGGACCGCCGCAACCTTCTCCCGCGCAACCTCACCCTAGACCCCTTCTCCGGCGAGGTGGCGGAAAGAGGGGTTCCCGTGGCTGCCCTTCCCTACCCCTTCCAGTTCTGCCCCACCTGCCAGGTGGCCCACACCCGCAAGGGCAACGAGATCCGCAAGCTCGCCGCCTTTGGCCTGGTGGGTCGCTCCACCGCCACCGACCTCCTCCTTATCTCCACCTTGGGCACCTTCCCCCAAGAGGAGCGGAAGATCATCGTCTTCACCGACAACCGCCAGGACGCCGAGTTCCAGGCGGGCCACTTTCAGGACCTCTTCCGCAAGGTGCTCTTCCGGCAGACGGCCATGGAGGTCCTGGCCCAAGGCGCCACCTACCTCTCCGAGCTTGGCGGCCAAGTCTACCGCATCTGGGCCCAGAGCGATCCCCGGGCGGAGGTGCGCCCGCTTTATGAGGAGTTCTCCCCCGAAGGCGCGGCCTTTCGGAGCCTCCTCTCTTTGGTGGCGGTTCTGGAGGCAAGCCGCAACACCCAGCCCAACCTCAAGAACCTAGAAGCGGCGGGGCTCATCCGCTACCGCTACCGCCACCTGGAAGAAATCCTCAAGGACGAAGGGGTCTGGCAGGGGCTCCTAGCGCCGGAGGAAGTGCGCCGGGACTACCTCACGGGCCTCCTGGACCTGATGCGGCGCCGGGGGGCCATCTTCCACGAGCTTCTGCAACCCACGAGCTTCCGCTACCAGGTGGAGGAAAGGCTTTTCGCATTCCCGCACGAGATCTTCGTGGACCCTGTGGGGGCGGCTATCGTCCTCGAGGCCCGGGCCCCGCAACCTCCTCGCTTTGGCCACACCTTCCGCCTTTACGGCGACCGGCGCCCAAGCCGCTTTGAGGCTTGGACCATGCGGGCCCTAGGCCTTCCCCGGGAAGAGGCCACGGCCCTGCTCAGGCGGGTGGTGGGGGCCCTTAAGGCAAAGCGGGTCCTGATACCCTGGGAACTTCCCGCCTGGGGCCGAAGCAGGGTAGCGGGCCTGGCCCTAAACCCGAGCGCCATCCTCCTGGAAAGGACGGAAGGGCGGTACCTCTTCTGCCCCCGGAGCGGCTACACCGGGCCCCTTTACACCCTCCGCATCTCGCCCGAACACCCCACCCAGGCGCTTGAGGAGCGGGGGGTTCACCCGTTCTACGAAACCCTGTACCAAAGGCGGCGGTTTCCCCTGCCCCTCGAGGCCCGCGCCCACTCCGCCCAGGTTCCCGGGGAGGAAAGGCGCAAGCTGGAGGAACGCTTCCGCGACCCCAACGATCCTTTAGGCGTTTTGGTGGCCACGCCCACCCTGGAGATGGGCATAGACATCGGGGCGCTCTCCTCGGTCTTTCTGCGCAACATCCCCCCTTCCCCCGCCAACTACGCCCAGCGCTCGGGCCGGGCCGGGCGGAAGGGGCAGCCGGCCCTCATCCAGGCCTTCGCCGGGGCCTTGGGCCACGACCAGTACTTCTACCGCTTCCCGGAACGCATGGTGCGGGGAAGCATCCAAGCCCCCCGCTTCCTCCTGGACAACCCCCGCTTGGTGAAGGCCCACCTCCGGGCCTTGGTCCTGGAAACCCTGGCCCAGTGGGGGTTTTCCCTTCCCGGAAAGCTCTTAGACGCGGTGGACGCCGCCGACGAAGCCCACTTCTACCCCCTCAAGGCGGCTTTCGCCGAGGCCCTCGAGGCGGGCATCGCCCGGCACAAGGAGGCCATCCTTCAGGCGGTGCGGGAAGCGTTCGCCCGGGAAATGGCGGCCTTTCCCTGGTTCACGGAGGAACTGGCCCGGTCCACGGTGGAAGGCTTCGTGGCCGAGCTGGACGCTGAGCTTAGGCCCTGGCGGGAAGAGTACCACGACGCCCAAGCCCGCTACACCGAGTACATGACCCGCCTCACCCACATGGGGCCCAGACACCCGAACCGCGAGGAGGTGGAAACCGAGGCCAAGCGCGCTGACCAACAGCGCCGCCACCTGGTGGACCTGGAGCTACGGGACTACCTGGGAGCCCGGGGCTTTCTGCCCAACTACGCCTTCGGACGGGTGAACGCCTGGGCCGAGCTCCTCAGCCCGCGAGGAGAGACGCACCGCCTGGAACGGCCCACCTTCATCGCCCTCACCGAGCTCGCCCCCGGTAATAGCGTCTACTTTGGCGCCCGGCGGTACCACCTGGACCGGCTGGCTTACTTGCCCAAGGAGGAGGCCTTCCGGCCCGCCAAGCGTTGCACCTGCGGGCACGTGGAGGCTCTGGGTGGCCGCTGCCGGGCCTGTGGGAAGGACTTGAGCACGGAGCCCCCGAGCGTCCGCCTTATGCCCCCACCTCCCCTCCTGGGCCTCCCCAAAAGGCGCATCAGTAGCGAGGAGGAGGACCGCTCCCGCCTGGGTTACGAGGTGGAGTGGGACTGGCGCCCCAAAGCGCCCAAGGCCTTGCGCCACGGGAATGTCCGGCTCCTCTACGAGCACAACGCCGAAGTGGTGGCCATGAACAAAGGCCTGCGGGCCTGGTTTTTGGACGAGGAGGAGGCGAACCCCCTGCAAGAGGGCTTTGTCTATTGCCGGCGGTGCCGCCGCTTTCTCCTCACGGAAAAGGAACTGGAAGAGCACCCCTGGCAAGAGGGGAAGGAAGGGCGGTGCCCTGCCGGGGGTGGGCCGGAGGATCTTCGGGGCGGGATTGTCCTGGAGGCACGGGCGGAAAGCGATGTTTTAGCGCTGGAAGTCCCCGTTCCACCCGGGCTCGAGGGCCCGGAGAAGGTGGCCTTCTACAAGAGCTTGCTCGCCGCTTTCCGCAAGGCGGCCCTGGTGGTTTTGGAGCTGGCGGAAGACGAACTTTTCGGCTTTCTCCAGCCTTCCCCTACCCTAGAGGTGCCCTACCGGGTCGTCCTGGTGGAGGGGCAGGAAGGGGGGCTCGGGGCCCTTGCCGCTTTGGCGGAATGGCCCTCGGAGGAAAAACCCCACCCGCTTCAGGAGCTGGCCGAGACCGCCCTCCGCCTCATGCACGAGGGCGAACCGGAGGCCTGCGAACGGGCTTGTTATGACTGCCTCATGGACTACAGCAACCAGCCGGACCACCCCGTCTTAGACCGCCGCCTCGTCCTACCCTTCTTCCAGGAGCTGGCGCAAGCCTCCTTCCAGGAAGAGAGCGGGCCGGACCTTTTGGCGCATTTGCTCGCGCAGTGCCAAAGCGACCTGGAGCGGCGATGGCTCCTGGAATGCCATAGGCGGGGCCTTCCCCTGCCCGAGCGAGCCCAGCACACCCTGAGCCTCGAGGACACCTTCACCCGGTTTGACTTTTACTACGAGCAGGGCTTGGGCATTTACGTGGACGGGCCCCCACACCTAAGCCCAGAGCGGAGCGAAAAGGACCGGCAAATACGGGAGCGCCTCACCCTTTTGGGCATCCCCTTCCTGGTCTTTGCCGAAGGGGAGGACTGGGATGCTCCCTTTGCGGAACTCGGGCGGCTCGTCCGTCCTGGATCGGCGCAGAAGCAGTCTTAGCTAGGTTGCCCCTAGCGTTCCGGCCCCGTGAGCGTCCCCTCCCGGCAACCTTGCCGGACCCCCTCGCCCAGGTGCGCTACACGGGCTGGGCCGCGCCTCAACCCCCGTTCTTACGTTCAGCCCACATTCCGCACCCCCTTCACTCCAGCAGGTAATATCGCCCGGCCCCCAGGAGGCGCGCCGCGGTCTCGTGATGGGGAGCCAGGTTGAGGACGAACCACCTGCCCCCCAGCTCCACCAGTCGGACCCACATAAAGAGTTGAAACACCCAGCGCAAGGTGGGCTTGGCTGTGGGTCTCCCCTTCTGGTCCGGCAGGCTGGACCCCGCCTCCCAAAGCCTCCGCCTCAGCGCCCACTCCCCCAGGGCGTACACCAGAAGGGCCAGGGCCATCACCATCCCCAGGGCCATCACCCGCTCGGGCCGCTTCAAGAAGGTGCTCTCCGCAAAGAACAGGGGGTCCTTCAGAAACCGGAACCCCCGCTCCACCGTCCGGGCCTGGTCCTTGTACCGCCTCAGCACCTCCTGAGGGGGAAGCCCCTCCCGGTCCAGCACGTT
>NZ_JAKTNS010000018.1:0-42606 GCF_022760915.1 Thermus thalpophilus
AAGGCGCGGAAGTCCCTTGGGGTTATGCCCTATGGAGGTTTTGACGTGTACATAGGAGAAAACCTACCTTTTGCGCATGACCGAAAAAGCTGGTTTTCTTGACATGCTCCTCACCGAGAAATCATACTGGGCCCCAACCCAAGGGAGTTTAAAGGCCCTGCCCAGCGGAGCAGGTTTCCCTTGGGGTACCGAGAAGGAAAGGGAGGAGGTCAACCATGTCCAAAGACCAGTTGGAGCAGCTCGTTCAGGCAAGATGGCGGATCGCCCTCACCCTCACAGGGGCCATGCTCGCCATCTATTTGGGGTTTTTCCTCCTTGTCGCTTACGCAAAGGGGGCTATGGGCACGCAAATCGTACCTGGCTTGAGCTGGGGTATTTTCCTTGGCGTCTTGGTGATCCTGACCGCCTGGGTGCTCAACTGGATTTACGTCCGGTGGGCTAACCGTTACTACGACGAGGCCATTCGCCAGCTGAAGGAGGTGCGAGGATGAGCGGAAGCGCGTTGGGACAACCCAACCCCACGGCAATCCTTTTCTTCTTCGTCTTCATCGCACTAACTCTGGGCATCACCTACTGGGCCGCGCGGCGAACGAGGTCTACAGAGGAGTTCTATGCCGCCGGCAGGTCTATCTCTGGTTTTCAGAACGGCCTCGCCCTGGCCGGTGACTACATGTCAGCGGCGAGCTTCCTCGGCATCGCCGGCCTCGTAGCCCTTTCCGGCTTTGACGGCCTCCTCTACTCCATCGGCTTCCTCGTGGGCTGGCCCGTGGTCATGTTCCTCGTGGCCGAGCCCCTGCGAAACCTCGGCAAATACACCTTCGCCGACGTGGTGGCCTACCGCCTCCGGCAAGCTCCGGTGCGCAGCGCCGCAGCGGTGAGCACCTTGGTTGTGGTCACCCTCTACCTCATCGCCCAAATGGTGGGGGCCGGAAACCTGATCAAGCTCCTCTTCGGGCTATCCTACGAGTGGGCGGTGGTGCTCGTAGGGGTGGTGATGCTGGCCTATGTTCTCTTCGGAGGCATGGTGGCCACCACCTGGGTTCAGATCGTCAAGGCCGTACTCCTCTTAAGCGGGGCCTTCCTCCTTGCCCTCCTGGTGCTGGTCCGCTATGGCCTGAACCCTCTTTCGTTGTTCCAAGATGCGGCCGCTAAGTACGGGGAACAAGTCTTGGCTCCTGGAGGGCTCGTTGCCAACCCCATAGACACCCTTTCCCTGGGCTTGGCCCTAATGCTGGGCACCGCAGGCCTACCCCATATCCTCATGCGGTTTTACACGGTTCCCGACGCCAGGGCCGCCAGAACGTCCGTGAGCTGGGCTACCCTTTTCATCGGCTTCTTCTACCTTCTCACCTTCGTCTTGGGGTTCGGCGCCATGACCCTGGTGGGCCGAGACCCCATCCGGGCCATCGACAAGGGGGGCAACATGGCGGCACCCCTGCTCGCCGAGGCGCTCGGGGGGACAGCCTTTTTAGGGTTCATCAGCGCCGTGGCCTTCGCCACCATTCTAGCGGTGGTGGCAGGCCTTACCCTGTCTGGAGCCGCCGCCCTTTCCCACGACCTTTGGGTGAATGTGGTCCGGCAAGGAAAGGCCCCCGAAAAGGAACAGCTGGCGGTCGCTCGGATCGCCACCTTGCTCTTGGGCATCGTGGCCATCCTCCTGGGCATCGCCTTCAAGGGGCAAAACGTGGCCTTCACGGTGGGGCTAGCCTTCGCCATCGCTGCCAGTGGAAACCTTCCCGCCATCGTCTATTCGGTTTTTTGGCGCAAATTCACAACCGCCGGAGCAGTAGGCGCCATCCTCGTCGGCACTCTCTCCGCGGTCATCCTCATCTACCTCTCCCCCACGGTGCAGGTGGACATCCTTAAGCATGCAAGCCCCATTTTTCCCCTCAAAAACCCGGGCATTGTTTCCATCCCGCTAGGGTTCTTGGCCGGCTACCTCTTTTCCCTTCTGTCCCAAGAAAAGGAGGCGGAGGAACGCTACCGGGAGGTTGAGCGTCGGGTGCACCTGGGAGGGGACTAGGTATCCCGCCTTAGCTCCGGCACCCAAAGCTGGCTCAAGTCTCCTCCAGGACCCCTTGGGGTCCTGGAGGAGGTTGAAGCCAGGCTGGCCATAGGCCTTTGTTTTATGCATCCGAGGACGATACCCCCGTTACAGGCCCTGCCCAAACCCGTACAAGAGGCTTTCCTAGCCCAAGGGGTAGAGGAGGCCCACCCTCCCGGAACCCGTTTCCTGGAGCAAGGAGGAGTACCTGTCCAGGCGCTCTACCTGGTGCTGGAGGGGGAGGTGGCCCTCCTGGACGGGGAAAGGGAGGTGGGGGTGTTGGGCGCAGGGGAGTTTTTCGGGTTTCCCTCCCTCCTTTCCGGGGAGCCCCCGGCGTTTAGCGTGGTGGCCAAGACCCCGGTGCGCCTCCTGCGTTTTCCCGAAGCCGCTTTTCGCCGGCTCCTCGCCCACCCCGAGGCCGCCCGCTTCTTCGGGCAGGGCTTGGCGGAGCGGGTGCGGCTTAGGGCCTTGCCCGACCTCTCCCTCTTTGCCCCCGTGGGGCGGCTCGTGCGGCGGGCGCCCGCCTTCATCGCACCGGAAGCCCCGGTGCAGGAGGCGGCAAGGAGGATGCGGGAGGAGGGCATCAGCAGCCTCCTGGTGGCCTCCGACCCCCCCGGCATCCTCACCGACCGGGACCTGAGGAACCGGGTCTTGGCGGAGGGCCTTCCCCCCTCTACCCCGGTGGCGGCGGTGATGACCGCCCCCCTCTTCGCCCTGCCCGCGGACACCCCCCTCTACGAGGCGGTGGCGGCCATGGTGGAGCGGGGCATCCACCACCTGCCCCTCACGGAAGGGACGAGGATCGTGGGCCTTTTGACCCACACCGACCTCCTCCTGCACCAGGCGCAAAGCCCCCTTCTCCTCCTGCGGCGGATTGAGCGCCTGGAGCTCACCCGCTACAGCGCCGAGGTGGCCCACCTGGTGGAGGGGCTTTTCCAGAAGGGCCTCGAGGCCCTGGAGATCGGCCGGGTGGTGGCCTCCCTGAACGACGCCCTGATCCGCCGCCTGGTGAAGGAGGGGGAAGCCGCCTTAGGGCCACCCCCCACCCCCTATAGCTTCATGGTCTTCGGCTCGGAAGGCCGCCGGGAGCAGGCCCTCCTCACCGACCAGGACAACGCCCTGGTCCTGGGGGAAGGGGGGCACGAGGCCTACTTCCAGGCCCTGGCGGAGCGGGTGGTGGGGGGGCTTTTGGAGGCGGGGATCCCCGAGTGCAAAGGGGGGTATATGGCCACCCGCTGGCGCATGCCCCTAACGGACTGGATCGCCACCTTCCGCCGCTTCATGGAAACGCCCGAACCCCAGGCCCTCCTGGAGTCCCAGATCTTCTTTGACTTCCGGGGCGCCGCCGGGGAGCTTTCCCTAAAGCCCTTGGAAGAGGCCGTCTTAGAAGGGGCCAAGCGGGGGGTTTTCCTCTACCACCTGGCCCGGGCCAGCCTGGCGTTCCACCCTCCTTTGGGCTTCCTGGGCCGGGTGCGCACGGAGGAGGGCTTCGTGGACCTCAAGCGCTCGGCCCTCGCCCCCATCGTGGCCCTGGCAAGGCTTTACGCCCTCCTGGCGGGAAGCGCCGCCAAGGGCACGGTGGAGCGGCTTAGGGCGGCGGCGGAAGGGGGGACGCTAAGCCGGGAAGGGGCGGAAAGGCTGGAGGAGGCCTTCCGCTTCTTCTTCGGCCTGCGCCTGGCCCACCAGCTCCAGGCCTTCCGCGAGGGGAAGGAGATCGGCAACAAGGTGCTCTGGGCGGCCCTCTCCCCCGGGGAAAGGCGGCGGGCCCTGGAGGGGTTTAGGGCCATCCAGGAGGTGCAGGAGAGCACGGCAAGCCGCTTCAACCTGCGATGAAGGAGAAAGCCTTCGCCCTCTTCCTCCTGGCCCTCTTTCTCTTCACCCTGCCCCTAAGCCTCCTCTTCCGGGGGGTGGAGGGGCCTTGGGGGCTTCCCCCCCTTTACCTCTACCTCTTTGGGGCCTGGGCCTTGGTGGTCCTCTTGGCCTTTCTCCTCTTCCGCCGGCCATGAGCCCTGGGGTGCTTCTCCTCGGCCTTCTCCTCTACCTGGGCCTCCTCTTCCTGGTGGCCCTGTGGGGGGAAAGCCGCCCGAGCTTCACGCAAAGCCCCTGGATCTACGCCCTCTCCCTAGCGGTCTACGCCACCGCCTGGACCTTCCTGGGCAGCGTCGGGCGGGCGGCCACGGAAGGGGCCACCTTCCTCCCCATCTACCTGGGCCCCACCCTGGTCCTCCTCCTCTGGCCCTGGCTCCACGGAAGGCTCCTCGCCCTGGCCCGGACCCACCGCCTCACCTCCTGGGCGGACTTCCTCCACCTGCGCTATGGCCCAGGTCCCTTGGCCCCCCTGGCGGCGGGGTTTTTGGTGGTGGGGCTTCTGCCCTACCTGGCCCTGCAGCTTAAGGCCATCGCCCAAGCCTTCCTCTTCCTTAGCGGGGAAAAGGCCCCCCTGGCGGACGTGGCCCTCCTCACCGCCCTTCTCCTCGCCCTCTTCGCCATCCTCTTCGGCACCCGCCGCCTGGACCCTTCGGAGCGCCACCCGGGCCTGGTCTTGGCGGTGGCCTTTGAATCCGTGGTGAAGCTCCTCGCCCTCCTCCTGGTGGGGGCCTTGGTCCTCTTAAGCCTCGGGAACCCCTTTCCCCGCGCCCAGGCCGAGCCCCACCTCCACCCCCTCCTCCTCCCCCCTGAGGGGCTTTCCGGGCACCTGGCTTGGGTGAGCCTGGTGGCGCTTTCCGGCCTCGCCTTCCTCCTCCTGCCCCGGCAGTTCCACGTGGCGGTGGTGGAGGGCCAAGACCCCCGCCACCTGCCCCAGGCCGCCTGGGCCTTCCCCCTCTACCTCCTCCTCATCAACCTGCCCATCCTCCCCCTGGCCCTTTGGGGGAGGCTTCTTTTGCCCGGGGAAAACCCCGACCTCTTCGTCCTGGCCCTCCCCCTCCTGGCGGGAAGCCCCCCCGTGGCCTTTTTAGCTTTCCTGGGGGCAGTGTCCGCCGCCACGGCCATGGTGGTGGTGGAGGGGCTTGCCCTCTCCATCCTGCTTTCCAACCACCTCCTCTCCCCCCTCCTCCTGCGCTACCGGGCCCTGGGAAGCCTCCTCCTGTGGCGAAGGCTTGCCATCCTCCTGGTGATGCTTTTGGCCTACCTCTACTTCCGCCTGGCGGGGGAAGCCCACGCCCTGGTGGGCATGGGGCTCATCTCCTTCGTGGCGGTGGCGCAGCTGGCCCCGGCGGCCCTCCTCGGCCTCTACTGGAAGGGGGCCACGGGGACGGGGGCTCTGGCGGGGTTCCTGGCCGGGGTGGGCCTTTGGGCCTACACCCTCTTCCTCCCCACCCTGGCCCGCTCCGGCTTCCTTTCCCCCCTCTTCCTGGAAGGCCCCCACCCCCTCCTCCATCCCGAGGGGCTTTTGGGCCTAAAGGGCCTAGACCCCATCACCCACGGCTTCCTGGTGAGCCTGGGGGTGAACCTGGCCCTCACCCTGGGCGTTTCCCTCTTCACCCGCAAGAACGCTCCCCTAGGGGGGCGCACCGGGGAGGTGGCGGCGCTCGCATCCCTTTTGGAAAGGGTCTTGGGGAAGGAGACGGCGGAGGCCTTCCTCAAGGAGGCCGAAGGCCTTCCCGGCACCGAAGCCGCCCAAAGGGCCGAGGCCTTCCTCTCCTCCGCCCTGGGGCCCGCCACCGCCCGGCTCCTCCTCCTTTCCGTCACGGAGGAAGCCCCAGGGGCGCATCGGCCCCTCCTGGAGGAGGCGGCCCGGGAGTCCAAGGCGGTGCGGGCCTACGCCCAGGCCCTGGAAAGGGCCCAGGCGGAGCTGGCCGAGGCCTACGAGCGGCTAAAGGCCCTGGACCGGGCCAAGGACGAGCTCCTTTGGGCGGTTTCCCACGAGCTCAAGACCCCCCTCACCGCGGTGCGGGCCCTGGCGGAGATCCTGGCGACCCACACGGACCTCTCCGAGGAGGAACGGGGGCGCTTCACCGCCCTCCTAGCGAAAGAGGCGGCAAGGCTTTCCCGCCTGGTGGAGGAGGTCCTGCGCTACGCCCGCCTCCAAACGGACCCCGCCCGGAAGGAGCCCACGGACCTGAAGGCCCTGGCGGAGGAGGCCCTGGGCCTCGCCGAGCCCTTGGCCCGGGAGCGGGGCGTTAGGCTGGAGGCGGCCCTGCAGCCCCTCCACGCCCCCACCCACCGGGACCGGGTCCTCCAGGTCCTCCTGAACCTCCTCACCAACGCCATACGCCACGCCCGAAGCCGGGTGCGCCTGGAGCTCTTGCCTAAGGGGCAAGAGGCCCTTTTCCGCATCCTGGACGACGGCCCCGGGGTGCCCGAGGAGGCGCGGGAGCGGATCTTTGAGCCCTTCCAAAGCCTCTCGGGGGGCATGGGGCTCGGGCTTTACCTGGCGCGGCGCCTGGCCGAGGGCTTGGGCGGGCGGGTCTACCTGGAAGCGGGGGAAGGCGGGGCCTTCGCCTTCACCGTACCCTTGGAGGTGGAAGATGCGGATCCTTGTGGTGGATGACGAGGAGAGCATCCTGGTGCCCCTGGAGTTCCTCTTGCGCAGGGCGGGGTACGAGGTGGCCCTGGCCAAAACCGGGGAGGAGGCCTTGAGGGCGGCGGAGGCGAGCCCCTTTGACCTGGTGGTGCTGGACCTCATGCTCCCGGGCCTGGACGGCTTTGCCGTCCTGGAGCGCCTCAAGGCCCACCCCCATCCCCCCAAGGTCCTGGTCCTCACCGCCCGGGGGCGGGAGGCGGACCGGGCCAAGGCGGAGGCCTTGGGGGCGGAGGGCTTCCTGGGCAAGCCCTTCGCCATAGAGGACCTCCTCGCCCGGGTGCGGGCGCTTTTGGAGGGGGCATGAGGGAGGCCCTGCGCTTCCTGGGCGCCCTCCTTTTGGGCCTCCTCCTGGTGGGGGGGACGGTGGGGGCAGGGCTTTTCCTCCTCCTCCAGGGGGAGGAGGCCCTGGCACAGGAACTCCTGCGGCTGGTCCGGGAAAAGGCCTCCCTCATCCTCTTTTTGGCCTTCCTCTTCGCCTTGGTGCTGGCCGCCCTCCTCCACCCCCTTTTCCTGGGGTACCTGGCCGCCACCCGGGCCCTGGGCCAGGAGGCGGAGGTCCTCCTGGCCAACCCCGGCCACCGCCTGCGCCTAAGGGGGCCCTTTGAACTCCAGAGCCTAGCCCGGCTCATCAACCGCCTGGCGGAGGAGAAGGAGGCCCTGGAAAAGGAGGTGGAGGCCCGCGTGGCCGAGGCCAAGGCCCTCTTAGCCCGGGAGCGGGAGGTTTTGGCCACCCTGATCGCCCACCTGCCCCAAGGGGTGGTCCTGGCCAACCCCAAGGGCCAGGTCCTCCTCTACAACCCCCCGGCCCGCCGGCTCCTGGGGGAGGGGCTTGGGGCGGGGAAAAGCCTTTTGGGCCTTTTGGAGCGGGGCCTGCTGGCCCACGCCCTGGCCCTGCCCGGGGAGCGCTTCCTCACCCAGGGCCCCAAGGGCCCCTTGCGCCTGCAGGCGGTGCCCCTGGAAGCTGGCTTTTTGCTCCTCTTGGAGGAGGCTCGGGAGGAGGGGACCCTGGAGGAGGCCACCCTGCACCGCCTCAAGGACAAGCTGGCGGGGCTTAGGGCCCTGGTGGAGGCGGCGGCGCAGGAAGCCCCCCATCCCCTCCTGGCCCAGGCCCGGGCCACGGCGGAGGCCCTTTCCCGCCTGGTGGAAGGCTTGAAGGCGCCGGTGCGGGCGGAGGAGGTGCGGGCGGAGGACCTCCTTGCCCTCTTGGCCGAGGCCCTGGAACGGGAAGCGGGACTTTCCCCGGGGTTTTCCCTGAAGGAAGGGGCCGAGGGGCTTTTGGTGCAGGCGGACACCTACGCCCTCGCCCGGGGCCTCGCCGCCACCCTGGCGGGGGAGGAAGAGGTCTTTTGGGAAGGGGGGCGGCAGGGGAACCTCTTCCGCCTCACCCTCCTCTTCCCCCACCCAGCCCCGAAGCCCCACCCCCTGCTGCAGAAGGCGGTGGAGGCCGCCCAGGGAAGCCTTTGGCGGGAGGATGGCCGGCTTCACCTCCTCCTGCCGGCCCGGGAAGCCCCGAGCCTCCCCGCGCCCCAAGGCCCCCCGCCCCGGACCGAGGTGGTGGACCCAGCTCTCCTCCAGGTGCCGGAGGCCCTCGAGGACGCCCCCCTGGAGGGCCTCCTCTACACCGCCTTTGACCTGGAAACCACGGGGCTGGACCCGGAAAAGGACGCCATCGTCGCCTTGGGGGCGGTGCACGTCCTGGGACGGCGGGTCCTTCACCAGGAAACCTTTGAGGCCCTGGTGGACCCCGGCCGCCCCATCGCCAAGGCGGCCACGGAGGTGCACGGCCTCACCTGGGAGATGCTGAAGGGCAAGCCCAAGCTGGAGGAGGTCCTCCCCGCCTTCAAGGCCTTCCTGGAAGACACAGTCCTCCTCGCCCACAACGGGGCCTTTGACCTGGCCTTCCTGCGGCGGGTGGGGGTGGGGGAGCCCCCCCTGGTGGACACCCTCCTCCTCGCCCACCTCCTCTTCCCCGACCTCAAGGACCACCGCCTCGAGGCCCTGGCGGAGCGCTTCGGCGTTCCCGTTTTGGGGCGGCACACCGCCCTGGGGGACGCCCTCATGACCGCGGAGGTCTTCATCCGCATGGTCCCCCTCCTGAAGGAAAAGGGCTACACCACCTTGGGGGCGGTGCTTTCCGCCTGCAGGCGGCTTCCCCTGGCCCGGCTCAGGTACTAGCCCGCCGCAGGGCCTTGCGCCCGATGTCCTTGCGGTAAACCGACCCCGGAAAGCCCACCTTGGGGACGAAGGCGTAGGCCCGGCCCAGGGCCTCCTCCAGGTCCTTCCCCAGGCCCACCACGTTCAACACCCTTCCCCCGGCGCTCACGAGCCGCCCCCCCTCCCAGCGGGTGCCCGCGTGGAAGACAAGGACCCCCTCCGGGGGCTCGGGCACGTGGAGGGGGATGCCCTTCTTGGGGGCCTCGGGGTAGCCGGGGGCGGCCAGGACCACGCAGGCGGCGGCCCCCTCCCTCCAGGCGAGGGCAGTGCCCCCAAGCCGCCCCTCCGCCACCTTCAGGGCGAGCTCCACCAGGTCGCTTTCCAAGAGGGGAAGCACCGCCTGCGCCTCGGGGTCGCCGAAGCGGGCGTTGAACTCCAGGACCTTGGGGCCCTCCCGGGTGAGCATGAGCCCGGCGTAGACCACCCCCCGATAGACCACCCCCTCCGCCCGGAGGCCCCGGACGAGGGGCTTGAGGATCTCCTCCTCCACCCGCTTGAGGGTGGCGGGGTCCATGGGGTAAGGGGCCACCGCCCCCATCCCCCCGGTCATGGGGCCCTGGTCCCCATCCAGGAGGCGCTTGTGGTCCTGGGAGGGGATGAGGGGTAGGATGGCCTCCCCGTCGGTGAGGGCCAGGACCGTGGCCTCCTCCCCCTCCAGGTACTCCTCCACCACCACCTCCCCCCCTTCGGGGCCCGAGAGGAGGTTTAAGACGGCCTGCTTGGCCTGGTGCAGGTCAAAGGCCACCGTGACCCCTTTCCCGGCGGCGAGCCCCGAGTCTTTGATCACGATGGGAACCCCCACCGCCTCCAGGTACTCCAGGGCCTCGAGGGCCTCGGTGAAGACGCGGTAGCGGGCGGTGGGGATGCCGTGGCGCTCCATGAAGCCCTTGGCGAAGGCCTTAGAGCCCTCAATCATGGCGGCTTTCTGCGCGGGGCCGAAGACCTTAAGGCCCCGCTCCGAGAAGGCGTCGGCGATCCCCTCCACCAAGGGGGCCTCGGGGCCCACCAGGGTGAGGTCTATCCCCTCGGCCAGGGCCCAGTCCGCCAGGGCCTCCACGTCCCCGTTCCAGGGGACGAGCTCCGCCAAGGCCGCCATCCCGGCGTTGCCGGGGGCGGCGTAGAGCTTCTCCACCAGGGGGCTTTGCGCCGCTTTCCAAAGGAGGGCGTGCTCCCGCCCCCCGCTCCCCACCACCAAAACCTTCATAGAGGGGATTCTACCCGCTTCCAAAGGGCCAGGGCCGCCTCCCCCACCTCGGGCAAGGCGGCGAGTTCCTCCTCCAGGGGCAGGTGGGGCGCGGCGAGGAGGTGGGCGAGGAGAAGGGCTCCCCGCACCCAAGGGTTGCGGGAAGGCCCCAAGGCCTCGGGCCAGAGGTCCTCCCGGCCCCAAAGGGCGAGGGCGGAAAGGGCCCGGGCCCATAGGGCCCGCTCCCCCGGGGTAAGGGCGTAGAGGGCCTCCCTAAGCCCGCCGAAGGCCTCGGGGGGGCGGGCCAGGCCCAGGAGGAGGAGGCGCACCGCCTTGGGGTAAAGCCCGTGTTCCAGGCGCAGGACCCGCGCCTCCACCTCCTCCTCCCGGTCCCCGGGGAGGATGGGCACCCGCCCCTGGAGGACGATGGGCCCGGTGTCCATCCCCTGGTCCACGAAGTGCACCGTGGAGCCCGTTTCCTTTTCCCCCGCCTCCAAAACCCGCCGGTGCACGTGGAGGCCGGGGTAGGCGGGGAGGAGGGAAGGGTGGATGTTGAGGAGGCGGCCGTACCACCTCTCCACGAAGCCCGGGGAAAGGAGGCGCATGAATCCAGCCAGGAGGACCACGTCCACCCCCTTGGCCTCGAGGCGGGCCAAGGCCTCCCCTTCAAAGGCCCGCCGCCCCCGCCAGGGCAGGGCCACCGCCTCCACACCCCCCTCCCTCGCCCGCTTTAGGGCCAGGGCCTCGGGGTTGTCGGAAAGCACCAGCACCACCTCCCCCAAGGGGTTGCCGGGAGGGAAGGCCTGGAGGAGGGCCATCAAGTTCGTCCCCCGGCCCGAGGCCAAGACCGCCATCCGGGCCGGGCGGCCCAGGGGAAAGGGCCAGGCCATCTCAGCCCTCCAAGGCCTCGGGATGGTGCTTCTGCCAGTAGCGCGCCAGGCCCTGCAGGTTCATGTACGGAGGGTCGGCGAGCTCGTAAAGGCGCATCCCCGCCTCGTCCACCCCCGCCCGCTTCAGGCCCTCCCGCCAGTAGGCCTCAAAGCGCCGGGTGAGCTCCTCCGGCGAAAGCCCCTCCTTGAGGCGGCTTAGCGTCCAGCCTGCCCACTCCTCCAAGACGTGGCGCAGGGCCAAGAGGTGTTCCTCCACGTCCTGGTAGGCGCCGAAGTGGGTGAGGTAAAGGGCCTCCGGGCGCAAGGCCAGAAGCCGGTCCAAGGAGGCGTACCAGCTTTCCAGGTGGATGTCGGGGGGAGGGGTGGGGGGAAGCACCGGCCCCGGGGCGATGCGCACCCCGGCGATGTCCCCGGCGAAGACCACCCCATCCACCCGATAGGCGTGGTGGTGGGAGGCGTGGCCCAGGGTTTCCAGGGCCTGCACCTTCACCCCGCCCAGGTCCACCACCTCCCCGTCCTCCAGGACCCGCACCCGCTCCGGGGGGATGCCCCTAAGCTCCCCCCAGAGGGGCTTGAGGAGCGCCCCATAGATGCGCTCCGCCGAGGCCAGGAGCCGGGAAGGGTCCACCAGGTGCGGCGCCCCCTTGGGGTGGACGTAGACCGTGGCCCCAGCCTCGGCCAGCCGCCAAGCGGCCCCGGCGTGGTCCAGGTGGATGTGGGTGACGAAGACGTGGCGCACCGCCTCGAGCTCCACCCCGTGGGCCTTAAGCCCTTCCACCAGGCGGGGGTAGGTGCTCTCGGGGCCCGTTTCTATCAGGACCGGACCTATGGGGGTCTCCAGGAGGAAACTGGCGATGACCCTCTCCGCCCCCTGAAACCCCAGGTCCAACACCCTCACCACGGCCGCTCCTCCTTGGGGCCGATGCGGGTGTGGAGGGTCCCCACCCCCTCCACCGCCACCTCCAACCGGTCCCCGGGCTTTAGGGCACCCACCCCTTCTGGGGTGCCCGTGAGGACCACGTCCAAGGGCTCGAGGGTCATGAAGGTGGAGATGTAAGCAAGGATCTCCGCCACGCTAAAGATCATTTGGGAAGTGTGCCCCTCCTGCCGGAGCTCCCCGTTCACGTAGGTGCGGAGCCAGACGTTCTGCGGATCCAGATCGGTCTCCAGCCAAGGCCCCAGGGGCAGGAACTTGTCGGCGCTCTTGGCCCGCACCCACTGCAGGTCCTTTTTCTGGGCGTCCCGGGCGGTGATGTCCACGGCCACGGTGTAACCGAGCACGTGGTCCAAGGCCTTCTCGGGGGGAACGTTGCGCATGCGGTCGCCCACCACCACGGCGAGCTCCCCCTCGTAGTGGAGCTCCTCGGTGAAGAAGGGGTAGGGCACGGCGTCCCCCGTGTTCCACGGGTCCATGGGGTTGCCCGGGTGGGCCAGGGTGTTGGGGGCCTTGAGGAAAAGCCCCGGCTCCTTTGGCAGGTCGTGGCCGAAGTCGTGCCCCATCTCCCGGATGTGCTCCCGGTAGTTTCGCCCCACGCAGACGATCTTGCTAGGGGTCGCCGGCACCAGAAGCCGCACCGAGGCCAGATCGTAGCGCCGGCCCGTGGGGTTTCCCCCGGGGCCGTCCGTTTCCAGGACCACCTCCCCTTCCAGGATGCCCCAGCTTCCGCCGTTAAACCGGAGGATCTTCATGCCCCAAAGCTACCACCTTCCCCTTAGGATTTGTAGGCCCCTTAAGCCCACCACCAGGGCCACCAAGAGGACGGCAAGCCGCCCTTCCTCGGGGGCCAAGAGGAAGAAGGCCAGGTAGCCGAAGGCGGCCCCGAAGGGGATGGGGTAGACCCCCCGCCGCCTGCGCCACCAAAGGAGGTGGTAAACCCCAGCCACCAGGAGGGCGAAAAGGGTGGAAAGGAGGGCCTCCCGGGGGAACCAGGCTAGGAAAAACCCCAAGGAGGGCGCGATCCCCCCGCCCCCCCGGAAGCGGAAGAAAAGGGGCCAGGTGTGCCCCGCCACCAAGGCCGCCCCCGCCCACGGGCGCCAGGCCAGCGGGGTTAAAAGGCCCACCAAAACCCCTTTGCCCACGTCAAAGAGCACCACCCCCAGCGCCGCCCAAGGTCCCTTTTTCCGGAAGACCCCGGAGCCCCCGGGAAGATCCTTCCCCCGGATCTCGGGATAAAAGAGAAGCCCCCCCACCAAGGAACCCATGAGGTAGGCCAGGAGCACGTACCCCATGCCCCCATTCTTGCGGAAGACCCCCTTTTGCTCTATCCTGAGGGTGGAAGTTTCCATGAAGCGCTTCCACCACGGGACCAGGCCATGAGAAAGAAAAAGCCCACCATCCACGAGGTGGCCGCCCGGGCCGGCGTGGGCCTGGGCACGGTGAGCCGCGTGCTCAACAACCACCCGGCGGTGCGCCCGGAAACCCGGGCCCGGGTCCTGAGGGCCATGGAGGAACTGGGCTACACCCCCAACCCCCACGCCCGCAGGATCGCCGGGGGAAGGAGCTACACGGTGAGCGTCCTCCTCCCCTTCGTGGCCACGGAGTTCTACCGCAGGCTCATTGAGGGGATAGAAAGCGTCCTCCTGGAAAAGCGCTACGACCTGGCCCTCTTCCCCATCCTCTCCGAGGCCCGGCTTAGGCGCTACCTGGAAAGCCACACCCTGGCCTACCTCACGGACGGCCTCATTCTGGCCTCCTACGACCTCACGGAGCACTTTGAAGGGGGCAGGCTCCCCACGGACCGGCCCGTGGTCCTGGTGGACGCCAAAAACCCCCGGTACGACTCCGTCTACCTGGACAACTTCCTGGGCGGCCACCTGGCGGGGGCCTACCTGGCCCGCTTCCCCGGGGCCATCTTCGCCGTGAAGGTGGAGGAGGAGCCCGACCGGGCCTTCCGCCACACGGTCTTCGCCGAGCGCATGGCGGGGTTTTTGCAGGCGCTCAAGGAGCGGGGGCGGCCTTTCCCGGAGGAGCACCTCTACACCACCCGCCTATCCCCCGAAGGGGGGCGGCTCGCCCTTCGGTACTTCCTGGAGAAAAGCTCCCCACCCCTCAACGTCTTCGCCGGGGCCGACCAGGTGGCCCTGGGGGTCTTGGAGGAGGCGGGGCGGCTCGGCCTCACCCTGGGCAAGGAGGTGCGGGTCCTGGGGTTTGACGGCCACCCCTTCACCCAGGAAGTGGGGCTTTCCACCATCGCCCAGCCCGTGGAGGCCATGGGGGCCAAGGCGGCCCAGCTCCTCTTGGAGAGGATGCAGGGCTACGCCGGCCCCCCGCGGGAGGTGCGGTTTGAACCCCTTTTGATTGAGCGGGCCTCCACCGGGACCCCGCCCGCCGTACCCTACGTGCCCTAAGCCATGCGCCTGGAACCCTTCGCCAACCTGGTCCGTTGGGTTATGCTCCTGCCGGTGGCGGGGCTTCTCCTCGGGGCCTCCTACTTCGCCTGGAACGCTTTTTTTGAGGCCGTAAAAGCCCTTTTCCACCCCCTGGAAGAAGCCCTCCCCGCCTTGGTGGGGGCGGTGGACCTGGCCCTTTTGGCCGCCGTTTTTCTCCTTTTCTCCCTGGGCCTCTTTGAGCTTTTCATCCGCCCCTTGGAGCTTCCCATGGGGAACATCCTGGCGGTGGCAAGCCTCTCCGACCTCAAGGCCAAACTGGGGCAGGTGATCGTCATGATCCTGGTGGTGAAGTTCTTTGAGAGGGCCCTGGGCTTCAAACCCAATAGCGCCCTGGACTTCCTCCTCTTCGCCGGGGGGGTGGCCCTCTTGGCGGGGGCGCTTTGGCTCGCCAAGGCCAAGGAGTAGTGCTCGTCTACCTGGACCAAAACTATGCCAGCCGCATGGCCAAGCACCTCCTGGGCCAGCCGGGCCACGAGGCCTTTGGCAGGCTCTATGAGGCCCTAAAGGGAAAGGCCCTGGCCCCGCCCAGCCCCTTTCACGTCCTGGAAACCCTTCACCCGCAAAGGGGCCCCGAGGAAAAGGTGGGCTACCTCCTCCCCGCCCTTAAGGCCGTCTTCGGCGAGCTTTCCCACGGGTACTGGGTGCGCCCGTGGCCGGAGGTGGCCTGGCGGCAGGGCCGGGGCCTTTACCGGGAAGACCTTCTCTGGCGGGGGGGAAGTTGGGAGGAGCCGGCGGACCTCTCCCCTTTCCTGGGCCTTCCCGAGGGCCTTAGGGGGCTTCCCTTCCTCGAGGCCCAAGAAACCGCCCGCCGGGAAATCCTGGCCCGCACCGGCCTGAAGGAGGTCCCCTTCGTCCGCCTCCTGGCGGAGCTCTTAGCCCGCATGGCCACGGACCCCACCCGCAAACCCCGCCCCTCCGACCTCCTGGATGCGGTGATGGCGGCCACGGTCTACCCCTACGTGGACCTCCTCCTCACCGACCGCTACCTTAGGAACCTCCTCCCCCAAAAGAGCGTGGGGGGAAGGCAAAAAGAGGTGGAGGCCCTGGTCAGGCGCCTCGGCGGGGAGTAGACTGCCCCCCGTGAAGGGGATCAAGGACCCCCGCCTCCTGCCCATCGCCGAAAAGGTGGAAGCCGGGGAGCGGCTCACCTTCGCCGAGGGGCTCGTGCTCTACGAAACCCAAGACCTCCCCACCCTCATGCGCCTGGCCAACCGGGTGCGGGAAAGGAAGCACGGCCACAAGACCTATTTCGTCCATTCCATCCGCGTTTCCCAGACCAACATCTGCTACGTGGGCTGCACCTTCTGCGCCTTCCAAAGGCGCTTTGGCGAAGAAGGGGCCTGGGACTGGGACGTGGAGGAGGTGGTGGCCTGGGTGAAGGCCCGCTACCAGCCCGGCCTAACCGAGATCCACATGACCGCCGGCCACCACCCCAAGCGGCCTTTCCAGTACTACCTGGACCTGGTGCGGGCGCTAAAGGAAACCTTCCCCGGCGTTCAGGTGAAGGCCTGGACGGCGGCGGAGATCCACCACTTTTCCAAGATCGCCCGCCTGCCCTACCGGGAGGTGCTCCAGGCCCTAAAGGAGGCGGGCCTGGACGCCATGCCCGGGGGCGGGGCGGAGATCTTCGCCGAGCGGGTGCGCAAGCGGATCGCCCGGGCCAAGGTGAGCGCCGAGGGCTGGCTGGAAATCCACCGCACCGCCCACGCGCTTGGCATCCCCACCAACGCCACCATGCTCTACGGGCACATAGAAACCCTGGAGGAGCGCCTGGACCACATGGACCGCCTGCGGCGCCTCCAGGACGAAACGGGGGGGTTCATGAGCTTCATCCCCCTGGCCTTCCAACCCGACGGGAACCAGCTCGCCCGGGAGCTGGGCAAGCGGGAGTTCACCACGGGCCTGGACGACCTGCGCAACCTGGCGGTGGCCCGGCTTTACCTGGACAACATCCCCCACATCAAGGGCTACTGGGCCACCTTGACCCCGGAGCTCGCCCAGGTCTCCTTGGACTGGGGCGTCACCGACATTGACGGCACCCTCATTGAGGAGCGCATCGTGCACATGGCGGGAAGCCCCACCCCCGAAGGGCTCTCCAAGCGGGAGCTCGCCCGCATCATCCTGGCGGCGGGCCGGATCCCCGTGGAGCGGGACGCCCTTTACCGGGAAGTGCGGGTCTGGGACCAGGTGGAGGCCTGATGGCCTACGTCCTGGGGGTGCCCCTTTACGCCAACACCGCCCCCCTCCACCGCTTTCTGGAAGCGGATGGGTTTCTCCTCCGCCACGGGGTGCCGGCGGAGCTCAACCGCATGGTACTTTCGGGGGAGGTGGGGCTTTCCCTGGTCTCCAGCTACTTCTACCTGAAGCACCAAGACGTCCTCGGCCTCCTTCCCGATTTCTCCGTGGCGGTGTTGGGCCGGGTGTACTCCGTGAACCTTTTCCACAAGGTGCCCCTCGAGGCCCTAAAGCAGGTGGCCCTCACCACGGAAAGCGCCACCAGCGTGGAACTCCTCAAGCTCCTCCTACGGGAAAAGGGGCTAACCCCCAGCTACGCCCAGGTGGAGGGGGGCTTGGAACTCTTGGAAAGGTACGACGGCGTCCTCCTCATCGGCGACCGAGCCATAAAAGCCTATGCCAGCCTCCTACCCGAGCTTCCCGAAACCCCCCATGTTCTTCCCACCCGCTTCGGCGGGGTGGAGGTGGTGGACCTCTCGGCCCTTTGGTTCCAAAGGACCCACCTCCCCTTCGTCTTCGCCGTCTGGGCCTACCGCAAGGAAAACCCTCCCCCCAAGGCCCTGGTGCAGGCCCTCAGGCGGGCGAGGCGGGAGGGCTTGGGCCGGCTTAAGGAGGTAGCGGAGGCGGAAGGGAAGCGGCTTGGCGTGAACCCCGCCCTCCTGCAGCACTACCTTTGGAACTTCCGCTACCATCTGGAGGAGCCCGACCGGCTGGGCCTAAAGGCCTTCGCCGAGGCCTTGGGGCTTCCCTTCCAGCCCACGTACTATCCAGCTAGCGCTTGACTTCATATAGCGCTTTAGATAATATTCTACTGGGCCGAGGGCCCGAGGAGGTGTGTATGCGTTGGAACCTGGACCCCACCCACACCAGTGTGGAGTTCGCCGTACGGCACATGATGATCGCCACGGTAAAGGGCACCCTGAACCTCAAGGAGGGGTACGTGGAAACGGACGAAGGCGGCAAGCCCCTTCGGGTGGAAGCCCGCCTGGACGCCAGGAGCATCCACACCGGGGTGGCGGACCGGGATAACCACCTGCGCTCGCCTGATTTCCTGGACGTGGAAAACCACCCCGAGATCGTCTTCCGGAGCGAGAAGATCACCCCCCTGGGCGAGGGGCGCTACCGCGTGGAAGGGGAGGTGACCATCCGCGGCGTGACCCGGCCCCTTTCCTTTGAGGTGGAAACCCATGGCCCCGCCAAGGACCCCTGGGGCAACGAGCGCATCGCGGCCCACTTTGAGGGCAAGCTCAACCGCAAGGACTTCGGCCTCACCTGGAACGTGCCCCTGGAAATGGGCGGGGTGCTGGTGGGGGAAGAGGTGCGCTTTAGCGTGGACACCGAAGCGGTAAAGGCGCAGGAGGCGGTGGCCCGGTAATGCCCTTTCCCAGGCGGCTCCTTTCCCTGGCCCTAAGGGTGCGGGACCTGGGGGCCGCCTTGGGGTTTTACCGGGACCTTCTTGGGCTAGAGGTGGAGGAAGACCCCCCCTTTTTCCGCCTCTTTCCCCAAGGGAAGGGGTTTTGCCTAGAGCTTCACCACGACCCCAAGGCCCCCCTAAGGCCCTACCCCTCCCTGGGCCTTTACCACTTCGCCCTCCTCCTCCCGAACCGCAGGGCCTTGGCCGGGGTTTGCCGCAGGCTCCTGGAAGCCGGGGCCTTCTTTGAGGGGGCGGCGGACCACGGGGTTTCCGAGGCCCTTTACTTCCGCGACCCTGAGGGGAACGGCCTCGAGCTCTACCGGGACCGCCCCCAGGGGGAGTGGCCCAAAGGGCCTTTGATGTTCACCGCCCCCCTAAACCTGGAAAGGCTCCTGGCGGAAAACCCCAAGGCCACCCCCCTGGCCCCGGAGACCCTCCTCGGCCACCTCCACCTGCACGTGGCGGACCTGGGCGAGGCCGAAACCTTCTTCGCCGGAAGGCTTGGGATGGAGGTCACCTTGCGCACCTACCCCGGGGCCCTCTTCTTCGCCTGGGACGGCTACCACCACCACGTGGGGGCCAACACCTGGGCGGGGCCAAGGAGGGCTCCAGAAGGGGCCACGGGGCTTGTGGGCTACACCCTCTTGGACCCCAAAGGACGCGAGGAAACCCTCCTGGACCCCGTGGGGATACGGGTGCGGTTGACAGGCCATGGGGCCACCCCCTAAACTTGGGGGCAATATGCGGAGACCAGGGCGCTACTTCGGCTTTTATTATCCCGCCGGGGGCGCCCTGCGGTCCGCATAGGCTTTCACCGCAACCGGGCGCCCCCAAAAGGGGGCGCCCAAGGTTTTTAGGAGGGGAAGATGCTCATCGTGATGAAGCGGGGACACACGGAGGCGGAGCTGGACGAGGTGGTGCGGGAGATAGAGAAGGTGGGCTACCGGCCCCACGTTTCCCGGGGGGTGGAGACCACCCTGGTGGGGGCCATCGGCCGCGGCCCCACCCCCGAGCTCATGGAGCACTTCCGGGCCCTTCCCGGGGTGGCGGAGGTCATCCCCATCTCCAAGCCCTGGAAGCTGGCGAGCCTCGAGGTCCAACCCTTCCCCACCGTCTTAGACTTCCCCACGGGGAAAACGGGGGGCGGGCACGTGATGGTGGCGGCGGGCCCCTGCGGGGTGGAGTCCCGGGAGCAGACCCTGAAGGCGGCCCGGTACGTGAAGGCCCACGGGGGGGCGATGCTTCGGGGCGGCGCCTTCAAGCCCCGCACGAGCCCCTACGCCTTCCAGGGCCTAGGGGTGGAAGGCCTGAAGATCCTGGCGGAAGCCCGTAAGGAAACGGGCCTCCCCGTGGTCACCGAGGTCCTCTCCCCGGAACAGGTGGAGCTCGTGGCGGAGTACGCCGACGCCTTCCAGATCGGCGCCCGTAACGCCCAGAACTTCCCCCTCCTCCAAGCGGTGGGGGAGGCGAAAAAGCCCGTGCTCCTCAAGCGGGGCATGAGCATGACCCTGGAGGAGTTTTTGATGAGCGCGGAGTACATCCTCTCCCGGGGAAACATGCAGGTCATCCTGGTGGAGCGGGGCATCCGCACCTTTGAGAAGGCCACCCGCTTCACCCTGGATGTCGCCGCCGTGCCCGTGCTCAAGAGTTGGACCCACCTTCCCGTCTGGGTGGACCCCTCCCACCCCGCGGGCAAGCGGGATTGGGTCATCCCCCTGGCCCTGGCGGGGCTCGCCGCCGGGGCAGATGGGCTCATCGTGGAAACCCACCCGGAGCCCGAAAAAGCCCTTTCCGACGCGGCGCAACAGCTTCATGAGCACGAGTTCGCCGAGCTCATGGAAAGGGTGCGCCGCCTGGTGGTGGCCTTGGACAAGACCCTTTCCACCCCTGCCCTGGCATGAAGCCCCTCTTCGGCAAGGTGGGCATCTTCGGCGTGGGCCTCCTGGGGGGAAGCGTGGCCCTGGGGCTCAAGGAGCGCTTCCTGGCGGAGGAGGTCCACGCCTACGACCAAGACCCCTTGGCCCTGGAAAAGGCCCTCTTCCTGGGGGTGGCGGACCGGGTCCACGCCGAGCTCGGGCCCTGGGTGGGGGAGCTTTCCCTGGGCATCCTCGCCGCCCCCGTGGGGGCTTTGCCCGCCCTGGCCCAGGCCCTAAGCCCCCTGGCCCACCCCGAAAGCCTCTGGACGGACGTGGGGAGCGTCAAGGGCAAGGTGGTGGCGGCCCTGGAGGGGCTTCTTCCCCACTACCTGGGGGGCCACCCCATGGCGGGAAGCGAGCGGGCCGGGGTGGAAAACGCCCACGCCGGGCTTCTGCAAAACGCCGTCTGGGTCCTAACCCCCACGGCCCGCACGAGCCCCAAGGCCCGGGAGGGCATACTGCGCCTGGTGGAGGCCCTAGGGGCCTACCCCCTGGAGATGCCCCCCCTCCTTCACGACCAGCTGGTGGCCCGGATCTCCCACCTCCCCTACCTCCTGGCCGTGGCCCTAAACCGCATGGTGGCGCAAAACCCCCATAAGGACCTCCTCATCTTCCTGGCCGCCGGGGGCTTCCGCGACCTCACCCGCATCGCCTCGGGAAGCCCCAGGATGAGCCGGGACATGGTGGTGGAGAACCGGGAAGCCCTCAAGGAGGCCATAGAGGAACTCCGGGCGGTGCTTTTGCAACTGGAAGGACTTCTGGACGAGCCCGAGGCCCTCTTGCAGGTGGCGGAGGAGGCCAAGCGCACCCGGGACAGCCTTCCCATCGTGCGCCGGAGCCTCCTCCCCGAGATGTACGACCTGGTGGTGCAGGTGCCGGACCGCCCTGGGGAGATCGCCCGCATCGCCACCGCCTTGGGGGAGGCCGGGGTGAACATCAAGGACATAGAGGTCCTCACCATCCGGGAAGCGGCGGGGGCCCTCCGCCTTTCCTTCGCCACTCGGGAGGAGCGGGAGGAGGCCAGGCGGGTTTTGGAGAGGGCGGGCTACCGGCTTCCCTGATCGGTGTACCGGGCCACGCGGTCTTTGCCCCCCCGCTTGGCCCGGTAAAGGGCCTCGTCCGCCTTCCGGTAAAGCGTCTCCAAATCCCCCCGGTAGGAGGCCACGCCGAAACTGGCCGTGGTGCCCAGGGCCTTGAGGCCCTCCCGCAACCGCTCCGCCAGGCGGGTGGCCTGGAGGGCGTCGGTCTCCGGCAGGAGGATGGCGAACTCTTCCCCACCCCAACGGCCCACCAGATCCCCCTGGCGCACGTGGGCCACCAGGTAGCGGGCCACCTCCTTCAGGAGCCGGTCCCCTTCCGGGTGACCCTTTTCATCGTTCACCCGCTTGAAGTCGTCCAGGTCCAAAAGCACCAGGCTGAAGGGCTTCCCGCCCCGCTCCACCCGGGCCGCCTCCCGCTCCAAGGCCATCTCCAAGGCCCGGCGGTTGGGCAGGCCCGTGAGGGGGCAGGTGAGGGCCTGCTCCCGCCAAAAACGAGTCCGGCCGTAAAACTCCCGGAAGCGGGCGAGGAGAAGGGTGAGGGCGAGGAGCACAGGCTGGCTCAGGGCGAAGTGGGCGTAATAAGGACCGAGCTCCCGGCCCCAAAGAGGCGGGGCGAGGAGAAGAAGCGCCCCCCAAAAGAGGGAGGCCGCCAAGGCCCAAGGCACAGGGTAAGCGAAGGCAGCCACCAGGTAAAGGGCGGGAGACCAGTACCCCACCACCCACCCGTCCTCCTGGGCCCGCCAAAGCTCAAAGAGCAGGTACGCCCCAAGCCCGTGAACCAAGAACTTAGGGGCCCGCCTTGGCCCGCGGGTCAGCGCAAAGAGGAAGTAAAGGGCGAAGACACCATAGGCAAGCCATAGACCCAAGGTCTCTGGCGGGTACCAAAGCAACTGGAGGCCGATACCCAAGGGAAGGCCGAACCAAGCGGACCAGTAAAGGAGGCGGGCCAAGCGGTCCATGGAGTCATTTTATCCAAAAAGAAGGCGAAAAGGGTGTGAAAGAAAACTAAGGAAGCAGCTTCCCCGGGTTTAAAAGCCCCGCCGGGTCCAGGGCCGCCTTCACCTGGCGGAAGGCCTCGAGGGTCTCCCCGTCCACCGCCTCCGCCATGAACTTCCGCTTCATGACCCCGATACCGTGCTCCCCGGAAAGCACCCCGCCATGCCTGAGGGCCACCCGGGCGATCTCGTGGGCCAGCGCCCAGACCCTCTCCTCGCTCTCCCGCCTGGGGTCAAAGAGGATGTTGGGGTGGAGGTTGCCGTCCCCGATGTGACCAAACTGCACCACGATGAGGCCAGAGGCCTCCCCCAAGGCCCGGATCTCCCGCACCACCTGGGGCAAAGCGGAGCGGGGCACGGCGATATCCTCGTTCACCCGCTTGGGCCGGATCCGCCCCAAGGCCGGGCTCACCGCCCGCCGGGCCCGCCAAAGGGCCTCCGCCTCTTTTTCGTCTTGGGCCCGCCGCACCTGGGCGCCGTGGGCCTTGGCCGTTTCCTCCAGGAGGGAGAGTTCCTCCTCCACGAGCTCGGGATCGTCCCCGTCCGTTTCCGCCAGAAGGAGGGCGTGCCCCCGGGGTAAGCCCATAGCCAGGTAGTCCTCCACGGCATCCACGCAAGCCGGGTCCAAAAACTCCAGCCTAGCCGGCACCGCCCCCAAGGCGATGGCCCGGGAAACCGCCTCCGCCAAGGCCCCCACCTCGGGGAAGGCGGCCATGAGGGCGGCCCGGTGGCGGGGCAAGGGCAAAAGGCGCACCCGGGCCCCGGTGATGAGGCCCAGGGTGCCCTCGGAGCCCACCAAAAGCCCCGCGAGGTCAAAGGCCTTCCTGTCCAGCAGGTGGGCCTCCCCGAAGGCGTCCACGAACTCCAGGGCCAGGAGGTAGTCCCCCGTGACCCCGTACTTAAAGCAAAGGGGCCCCCCGGCGTTTTCCCCCAGGTTGCCCCCGAGGGTGCTGGTGCGGTGGGAGGCGGGGTCGGGGGGGTAAAAGAGCCCGTAGGGCCTCGCCGCCTCGGAGAGGCGGGCGGTGGTCACCCCCGGCTCGGCCCAGGCGGTGCGCGCCACGGGGTCCAGGGCCAGGCGGTCCATGCGGGTGAAGGACACCACGACGACCTCCCCCAGGGGCACCGCGCCCCCGGAAAGCCCGCTTCCCGCCCCCCGGGGCACCAGGGGAAGCCCGTACCGCCGGGCGAGGCGCACCAGGGCCTGCACCTCCTCCCGGGTTTCCGGGAGGACCACCGCCAAGGGCCTTTCCCCCACCAGGATGGCGTCGTAGCGGTAGACCTCCTTTTCCGCCGGGGAGAGGAGCGCCTTTGGCCCCAAAAGCCGCCTCAGCTCCTCCTTGGCCGCCTCCCAAGCCCCCATGCCCTTAGGCTACCAGGCGGGGTCGCAGGAAAGGGTGCCGTCCGGATAGACGGGGTTCCCCCGCACGTAGGGCCCCGCGAGCCCCCCGGTGAAGCCCTGTAGCCAAAGGCGGCGGGGCGGGAGGTTGGGCTCCACGCCAATTCCCTGAACCCCCACCCTCCCTTGAGGGGACACGGCGGAAACCCCCCGGATGGCCCCGTCTGGGGTCACCTCCACGTAGCCCCGGACCACCCCGCCGTAGATGGGGCCCTGGAGGACCGCCCGCTCCTCGGGCAGGGCGCTCTCAGGAGAAGCCCCCTCGGGGAGCCAGTAGAACGCTAGCCTGTCCAGCCTGCCCTCGAGGAAGAAGCGGTAGTCCACCTGGGTGGTACCAGAGGTGCAGTAGGTGGTCTGGGTGGCGAGATCGGAAATGCGGTGCCCGGGGTAGACCACCTCCAGGGTCAAGGAGCAGGCGGCCAAGAGGGGAAGAAGGAGGAGGAACTCTCGCATACCCTCATCTTTGCCTCCTCCCCACCCCTCCAGGCTTTGCCCAGGCTAAAGGGAACTTTAGACTGGACCCCATGGCGTACTGGCTCCTCAAGTCCGAGCCCCAGGTGTACAGCATGGAGGACCTCCGGCGGGAGGGGCGGTCCCTGTGGGATGGGGTGCGCAACTACCAAGCCCGCAACTACCTCCTAAAGATGCGGGAAGGGGACCTCTGCTTCTTCTACCACTCCAGCGTCCAACCCCCGGGCATCGCCGGGCTATGCCGGGTGGTGCGCGTGGGCATCCCCGACCCCACCCAGTTTGACCCAAGTAGCCCCTACCACGACCCCAAGGCTACCCCGGAAAAGCCCCGGTGGTACACGGTGGAGGTGGCCTTCCTCGAGGCCTGGCCCCTCATCCCCCTGGAGGAGCTCAGGGCCTGCTTCCCCCCCGACCACCCCCTGGTGAAAAAGGGGAACCGGCTTTCCGTGATGCCGGTCCCCCCGGAGGTGGCCGAACGGCTTATTGCGCGGAAAGGGTGCCGATGATCTTGAAAAGCGGCAGGAACATCCCGGCCACGATCATGCCCACGATGACGCCCAGGAAGATGATCATGAGGGGCTCAATGGCCGCGGTGAGGCTCGCCACCGCCTCGTCCACCTCACGCTCGTAGAAGTCCGCCAGCTTGTTCAGCATGGTGTCCAAGGCCCCCGTCTCCTCGCCGATGGCCACCATGGAGCTCACCATGGGGGGGAAGATGAAGGGATGCTGGGCCAAGGTGAGGTTCAAGGGGTCGCCTTGCTGGATGCGCTGCTTCGCCGCCTCCACGATCTCCTCCACCACCACGTTTCCCGCCGTCCCCTTGGTGATGTCCAAGGACTCCACGATGTTCACCCCGCTTCCCAAAAGGAGGGCCAGGGTGCGGGAGAAGCGGGCCACCGCGGTCTTGCGGTTCAGGTTGCCAAAGACGGGGATGCGGAGCTTGATGCGGTCAATGACCTTGCGCCCCTGGGGGGTGCTGTAGTACCAGCGGTAGACGAAGAAGAGGACCACCCCCAAAAGGAGGAGGGGTAGGGTGGCGGCCCGGAGCAGGTTGGAAACGGCGATGAGGAAGCGGGTGAGGAGGGGGAGCTCCGAACCCAGATCCGTGAGGATCTGGGCGAACTGGGGCACGATGCCCGTGAGGAGGAAGTAGGCCACGCCCACGGCGAAGACGAAGACGATGGCTGGGTAGGTCATGGCGCTTTTGATCTTGCCCCTGAGCTCCAGCTCTTTCTCCAAGAAGCTCGCCAGGCGGTCCAGGATCACGTCCAAGCCCCCCGAGGTCTCCCCCGCCCGCACCAGGTTCACGTAAAGCCGGGAGAAGAGCTTGTGCTTGGCCAGGGCCTCGGAGAAGGCCATGCCGCCTTCTATATCGGCGCGCACCTGTTTTAGGATTTCCCGGAACTTCTTGTTCTCCGTCTGCCGCTCCAAGATGGCCAGGGACTGGAGGAGGGTGAGGCCTGCCCCCAGCATGGTGGCGAGCTGCCGGGAGAAGATGGCGAGGTCCTTAAGGCCAGGACCCCGCTCCAAGGCGGGAAGCCGCACCTCGGCCCTCAGGCCCTTTCCCGGCTCCTTGATCTCCGCCACGAAAAGGCCCCGGTCGCGAAGGAGCCGCGCGGCGGTGCGGAGGTCTTCGGCCTCAATGGTGGCCTCCACCAGGCGGCCCTGCCGGTCGCGGGCCTTATACTGGTAGACTGGCATGGTAGAAGTATACCAGAAGGAACTGGAAGAAGCCGCCCGTACCCTTCGGGAAGGGGGGCTTGTGGCCTTCCCCACGGACACGGTCTTCGGCGTCTTGGCCCGCATGGAGGACGAGGCCGCCTGCCGCCGCATCTACCAGGTCAAGGGACGGCCCGAGGAAAAACCCCTCCAGGTCCTGGTGGCGGACCTGGAAAGCGCCCTAAGGCTCGCCGAGCTGGGCCCCCTGGAGGACAGGTTCGTGCGCCTGGTGGAGGCCTTCTGGCCCGGGGGGCTCACCGTGGTGGTGCCGGGGCGGAACATCCCCCCTTGGATCAGCAAGGACGGCTCCGTGGGCCTAAGGATGCCCGCCCACGAGGTGTTGCGGGAGCTCCTTTCCCGGGTGGGGGGTTACGCCGCCGCCACCAGCCTGAACCGGAGCGGGGAAGCGCCGGTGCGCACCGCCGAGGAAGCCCGGTCCTTCGCCGTGGACTTTGTCTTCCCCGGGGAGGCGGGGGGGCTCGCCTCCAGCGTGGTGGACCTGCGCACGGGAGAGGTCCTGCGGGAAGGCGCCATTCCCAAGGAAGCCCTCCTCGCCTACCTCCAGGATGCCTAGCCTGAAGGCGGAGATTCTGGCCGTCCTCTTCGCCGCGGGGAGGCCCGTGCGCCTCAAGGAGCTTCGCGCCCTGGGCCACCCGGAGGAGGGGATTTTGCGGGCGCTAAAGGCCCTGGAGAAGGACCTGGCGGAGGGCCATTTGGGGGTGGCCCTGGAGCGGGTGGCGGGAGGGTGGCGGCTCGTGGTGCACGAAAGCGCCCTTCCCGCGGTGGAAAAGGTGCTCAAGCCTTCCCCCCCCAGGCTTTCCAAGGCGGCCCTCGAGGTCCTGGCCCTCATCGCCTACCACCAGCCCGTGGCCCGGGCGGAGCTGGAGGCCATGCGGGGGAAAAGCGTGGAAGGCGTTCTGGAAAGCCTCCTGGAACGGGGGCTCATCCGGGTGGTGGGGGAAAAGGAGGCCCCGGGCCGCCCAAAGCTCTACGGCACCACCGAGCGCTTCCTGGAGGTCTTCGGCCTGGAAAGCCTAGAAGACCTCCCGCCCCTCGAGGACGGCCCACCCCTCCTCCTCCGCGGCTAGGGCCTCCTTGGCGGGGATGGGCAGGGGGCTAAAGAGCTCGTTCTGGCGCACGAAGGCCAGGAGAAACCGCCCCAAAAGGCGCATCTGGCTCCGGTGGGCCCGGATGGCCTTTTCCTTGAGGCGCACCTCCTCCTCCGCAAGGGGAAAGCGCCGCCAGGGAAGCCCCCGGCCCCTGGGGGGCGGGTAGAGGGGAAGCCGGGGGTGGAGGCCCTTGGGCAGGGGGTACTGGTACCCCCCGTGGACGATGTAGTACTCCAAAATCCCCTCCAGGCCCAAGGCCGCCGCCGCCTGCATGCCGAAGTAAGCGGTGGCCTGGTGGTCCCGATGGGCGTCCAAGGGGCTTGGCAAGAGGATGCGGTTCGGCCTAAGCTCCCGAAAAAGCTCCAGCAAAACCCCTTCCAGGGCCTTGCCCGTGTAGGGGAGGCCCAAGCGGTAAGCCCCGGGGTAAGCCACCGCCTTAAGCCCGGTGTAGGGGCTTTCCCAGGGCAGGTAGTAGTGGGTGGTGAAGAGGGCGAAAAGCCCCTGGTCGGGAAAGCCCAGGAAGACGGCGCTTTCCCGGCCAAGCCCCAGGGCCTCGAGGCCCCGCCAGGCCTCCACCATGCGCCTTAGGGCCAACCGGCGCATGGCCTCTTGCGAGGGCAAGGGGCTTCCCGCCGCCAGGTCAAAGGCGTCCCCCGAGGTGAGGTAGACCACGCTAACCCGCCCCCCTTGGGCCGCCACTCGGCGCATGCGCCCCGCCGCCGCCAGCACCTCGTCGTCGGGGTGGGGGGCGAGGACGAGGAGGTGCTCCCCGGGCCGAGGGTCTTCCGCCAGGGAAAGCCCCCGGGTCCGCAAGGAGGCGAAAAAGGCGTGATAGTAGGCGAAGAGGAAGCGGCCGTTGATGAAGGCCCAAACCCCAAGGGCCGCGAAAAGGAGCGCCACCCGCTCGGCCCAAAGGAGCCCCAGCCAAAGCCTCAGCGCCTCCGCCAGGACCAAGTAGGCGAGGAGGAGAAGAAGGAACCACTGCCAAGGAGCCAAACGGCGCACGAGGGGCATTCTACCCAGGGGTAAACTGGAAGCGTGCCCAAGGTGCGCCCGGCGAAGCCCCAGGACCTCCCCGCCATCGCCCACATCTCCCACCAAACCCTCCTTTTGGGCCGGGAAGGGTCCCGGGTCTTCCCCAGTGAGGCCCTTTGGGGCGAGCTCTTCGTGGCCCCGTACTTGAAGCGGGGGTGCTGCAACCTGGTGGCGGAGGAGGGGAACGAGGTGGTGGGCTACATCCTCGGGGCCTGTTCCGACTGGGCCCTCCTGGGCCACCTCCTCCCCCGGCTACCCCTCCTCCTCCTTTGGCTCGCCCTCGGCCGCTTCGGTCCCCCGCTCCCCCACCTGGCTTACCTCCTCCGCCTGCTCCTCTTCCGGGGCCCCAGGGCCCCCAAAGGCCGCTACCCCGCCCACCTCCACATCGCCGTAAGCCCCAAGGCCCAGGGCCAGGGGGTGGGCCGGGCCCTCCTCGCCACCTTCCTGGACTGCCTCAAAGAAAAGGGAGTACCCGGGGTGCAGCTTTCCACCACCCGGGCCAACCAGGCGGCCCGCAGGCTTTACCAAAGCCTTGGCTTCCGCCTTTACGCCAAGCGGGCGAGCCCCTTCTGGGCCCCTTACCACGGCCGCCCCGTGATCCACGAGGTCTGGGTGAAGGCGCTTTAGGGAGCGAGGCGCACCGCGGTGCCGCTTACCGTGACCATGAGCATGGAGTTGCCCTGGCCCAGGACCTCGTAGTCCACGTCTATGCCCACCACGGCGTCGGCCCCAAGGCGCCGAGCCGCCTCCGCCAGCTCCTTTAGGGCGATTTCCCGCGCCCGCTTAAGTTCGGCCTCGTAGGCCCCGCTCCGGCCCCCCACGACGTCCCGGATCTGGGCGAAGAGGTCCCGGAAGAGGTTCGCCCCCAGGATGGCCTCGCCGAAGACCACGCCCAGGTAAGCCTCAATCCGCCGCCCTTCCACGTTTGAGGTGGTGGTGAGGATCATGGGCCCATAATAAAGGGGTGTTGCCCGAGGCCCTAAGAGGATGGGAGAGCTACCGGGAGTGGCTCGAGGCCGACCCCGAGTTCCAAGGGCGCATCGCCTTCGCCCGGCTCCTCCCGAAAAGGCCCCCGGAAAGGACCCCACCCCACGGCCCCTTCGCCGGGGTCCTGGAAGCCTTGGGCCTGGTCCCCTTCCGCCACCAGCAAGAGGCCCTGGACCGGGTGGCCGAGGGGCAGAACCTGGTCATGGCCTACTCCACCGCCGCGGGGAAAAGCCTCGTCTTCCAGGCGCCCGTGCTCAAGGCCGCCTTGGAGGGGGAGACGAGCCTCCTCCTCTTCCCCACCAAGGCCCTGGCCCACGACCAGCTAAAGCGCCTCCGGGCCATGGCGGAGGCCCTGGGGATCCAGGGGGTTTACCCTTACGACGGGGACACCCCCGCCGCCACCCGCCGGAAGGCCCGGGAGGAGGGGAGGGTCCTCCTCTCCAACCCCGACATGCTCCACTTCGGCCTCCTGCCCCGGCACGGGGAGTGGGCCCCCTTCCTCGCCCGCCTCCGCTACCTCGTCCTGGACGAGCTGCACGCTTACCGGGGGGTCTTCGGCACCCACGTGGCCCTGGTCCTCTTCCGCCTCCTGCGCCTCGCCCGCCACTACGGGGCGGACCCCCAGGTGATCGCCGCCAGCGCCACCATCGGCAACGCCAGGGAGCACGCGGAAAACCTCACGGGCCTCCCCTTCGTGGAGCTCCAAGAAGAGGTGGCCCGTTCTGAAAGGGAGCTTTTGGTCCTCCTCCCCAAGCCCCTGGACCGAAGGGGGGAAAGGCGGCGAAGCCCCCTTTTGGAGGCGGCCTACCTGGCCCGGGCCCTGGCGGAAGGAGGGCTTCGCGCCCTAGTCTTCGCCAACGCCCGCAAAAGCGCCGAACTTATCGCCCGCTACGCCGCCCACCCCGCGGTGCGCCCCTACCGGGCGGGCTACACCGCCCGGGAAAGGCACCGGCTGGAGGAGGCCCTGAAGGAGGGGACGGTGCGGGTCCTGGTGAGCACCAGCGCCTTGGAACTCGGGGTGGACATCGGCGAACTGGACGCCGTGGTCCTGGTGGGCTACCCGGGCTCGGTTTCCGCCTTCTGGCAGCGGGCGGGGCGGGCGGGGCGGGGGGAGCGGCGGGCCCTGGTGGTTTATATCCCCCGGGAAGACCCCTTGGACGAGTACTTCCTCCACCGCCCCGAGCTCCTCCTCCAAACCCCCCCCGAGGTGGCGGTAGCAGACCCCAAGAACCCGGTGCTTTGCCCCTTGCACCTCCACGCCGCCGCCTGGGAGATACCCCTCCTGCGGGAAGAGGTGCGCTGCCGGGAGGCGCTGGCCGAACTTCAGGAGAAGGACGGCCGCTTCTACACCCCAAGGCGGCGGCCCCACCGGGAGATCTCCTTGCGGGGCCTTGGGGCCACCTTCACCCTAAGGGGGCCGGAGGGGGAGGTTCTGGGCTACCTGGACGAGCGCCAGGCCTACTGGGAGGCCCATCCCGGGGCCATTTACCTCCACGGGGGGGAAAGCTACCTGGTGCGGAACGTGGACCCCGCGCGGCGGGAGGTGTGGCTCCTCCCCGCCCTGGAGGACTACTACACCGAGCCCCGGGCGGAAACGGACCTGGAGGTCCTCTCCGGGGAGCCCGTGGGCCAGGGGGTCTACGTGGGCAAGGTGGTGATCCGGGAGCGGGTGGTGGGCTACGTGAAGAAGCGCTTTTTCACGGGAAGCGTCCTGGAGGAGGTACCCCTGGAGCTCCCCGAGATCTCCTTCCCCACGGAGGCCTTGTGGTTCCACCCCCTCGAGGCGGTGCCCCCCCACCAGATCCCTGGGGGCATCCACGCCCTGGAACACGCCATGATCGGCCTCCTGCCCCTCTTCGTCCTGGCGGAAAGGCAGGACATCGGGGGCATCTCCTACCCCTTCTATCCCAGGCCCCTCCCCTCCGGGCAGGGCCCCACCATCTTCATCTACGACGGCTACCCCGGGGGCGTGGGCTACGCCCGGGCCGCAGCCCAGCGCTTTGCGGAGTGGGTGCGGGCCACCTTTGAGCTCCTAAAGGGTTGCCCCTGCGAGGAGGGCTGCCCCCGGTGCGTCCTCTCCCCCAAGTGCGGCAACGGCAACCAGTACCTGGACAAGAAGGCGGCGCTCCGCCTGGCCGAGGCCCTGGCCTGGCAACTGGCGTGGGGCCTTGACGGCACTCCTAGACGAATCACAAACTGAAGCCATGAAGGGATTAAACGCGCTTTTTATACCGGGTATTCTTCTACTGGGGCTCCTCAGCGCCTGCACCCAAGGGCCATCCCTTAGCGCCCAGGACGTGGAGGCCATGGTGAAGCCCCTGGCTCCCTTGCTTGTGCCCGAAGCCCCCGAGCCCCAAGGAAGCTTAAGCCCGGCGGGCGTCAGCCTCACCTTGACCAAGGTCTGCCCCGCCGGGGGGAGTCTGGCGGTCCAGCACAGCGCCGACTGGAGCGAAAACGGGGGGAGCTTCTCGGGGAGCCTCCAAGGGGAGCGGTGCGCCTTCGCCGAGCCCGAGCCGCTGGAGTACCGCAACCTTTCCCTCACGTACACCGGCTGGGCCCAAGGCACGGGGAGCGCGGCCTCCTTCGTTTACCACCACCAAGGCCAGGGCCAGGCCATCTTCCGGGGCCAAACCTATAGCCTGCGGCTTTCCCTGGACATTCGGGTCCAGGCCGTGTACGAGAACGGCTTCGCCCTGAGCTACACCCTCTCCGGAACCACCTGGGTGAACGAGCGGGCCTACCCCGTGGAGGAGCGGTTCACCCTCACCTACACCCCCTAACCCCCCCAAGGCCGGCTTCCCAGGGGCCCTTCGGGGCCCTTAAACTTTTCCCATGGCCCCGGTGGAGGAAAGCCCCGAAACCTTTTACGCCCGCTTCCGGGAACACGCCATTTTGGCCCACCTTTTCCCCGAGCCCTGGGGGAGCCCCCTCCTCGAGGCCCTGGCGGAGGGCGTCCTGGTCTACGCCTTTGACCGGGGTGCCCCCCCGGCCCCCACGGGACCCACCCGCGTCCTCCTCCACGGGGTGGTGGCGGAGGCCAGGCCCCTGGAAGGCGTCCCCTTCCTGGAACGAAAAAAGGACCGCTACCGCCTGGGCGGGGAGGCGGTGCCCCTAGGGGAAGGGTTTTACCTCCTAAAGGCCCCCCTTCCCGTGGTGGTCCACGCCGAGGCTCCCCTGCCCCCCAAGGCCGAGGTCCTCCTCCACCCTCCCCTAATGCTCTTCCGGGAGTAGCCGTGCGCTGCGAGTGCGGGCACAAAAACCCCCCCGAGGCCCGGTTCTGCATGGCCTGCGGCCGGGCCTTGGGGGTCCTCCTGCCCGAGGAGCGGCGCTTCGTGAGCGTGGTCTTCTTTGACCTGGTGGACTCCACCCGGGGTTTCCAGGAAGGCCTAGACTCCGCCTACGCGCGGCTGCAGGAGGCCCTGGAGGAAGCGGCCCGCGCCGCCCGGGCCAAGGGCGGGTTCGTCCACCGCTTTTTGGGGGACGGGATCCTGGTGCTCTTCGGGGCCCCCAGGGCCCGGGGCCTGGAGCCCTGGCGGGCCCTGGAAGCGGCCTTAGACATGGTGAAGGCCTCCCCCTTCCCCGCCCGGGCCGGGGTCGCCAGCGGGGAGGTGCTCTGGGCCCCCTTGGGAAGCGGCCAAGCGGGGGAGCCCACGGCAGTGGGTAGCCCCGTGGTCCTGGCGGAGCGGCTTTCCAAGCTGGCGGCCCCGGGGGAGGTCCTGGCGGACGCCGCCACCTTGGCCTTGGCCAAAGGGGCCCAAGCGGAGTTCTTGGGCCAGCGGGAGGCCCGGGGCCTGGGATGGGTGGCGGTGCACCGGGTAAGGAGGGTGGAAATGGCCCTGGACCCCGAGGAACAGGCCCTCCTTCAGGAACTGCACCGGGCCCTGGCCCACCCCCCCGCTCGGCTCAACCTGGTGGGCCCCCCGGGAAGCGGCAAGAGCTTTCTCTTGACCAAGTTTTTGGAAAACCCGCCCTTTCCCGTGGCCCTCCTGGAGCGCATGGGCCCGGAAACCCCCTTGCGGGCAAGCCTCCGCCAGGCGGTGGAAGGCGCCTTAGGCCACCCCGAGGCCCTTTTAGCCCAGGCGGGCCTCCCCCCCAGGCTGGCCCTGGCCTTCCGTTATAGCCTCGGCCTCGAGGCCCGCCCCTCCTGGGGCCGGGAAGAGTTGGAGCAGGCGATCCTCGAGGCTTGGAAGCAACTCCTAGCCACCCTGGGAAAACCGCTTCTTATCGTCCTAAAGGACCTCCACGCCCCCGACCCCACCTTGGAGCGCTTTCTCCACACCGAGCTTCCGGCCAACGTCTGCCTTCTGGTGGAAAGCCGCCTCCCCCTCTTCGCCCCCAGCCTGGCCCTAAGCGGCAGGAAGGCACCCCCCCTCCTCGCCCTCCAGCCCGCCCTAGACGCCTTGCCCCCGGCGGAGCGGCGGGCCCTGTTGGCCTACGGGGTCTTGGGAGAAGCCCCGGAGGCCTTGGTGAGGAAGCTGGTGGAGCCCTTCTCCAAGGCGAGGCTTCTTAAGGAAGGGCTTCTGCGAGGGGAAACCCCCCTACCCGAGGTGCAGGAAGTGGCCCTCACCCTGGTGCCCGAGGCCACGGCCAAGGCCTGGCACCAGGAGGCCGCCCACTTCCACCTGGAAGGAGGCCATCTGGCCCAGGCCGCCTCCCACCTGGCCCAAGCCGGGAAAGCCCGGGAGGCGGCGCAGATCCTCCGCTCCCTGGCCCAGGCCGCCTGGAGAAAGGGCCACCCAGAAAAGGCCCTCCCCCTCTACCAGGAGGCGATCCGGGTAGCTCCCCCCTCTTGGAGGGACTTCTTGGAAGCGGAGCTTCGGGACGCCCACGCCTCCTTGGGCCTGGGGGAGGAGGCCCCGGGAGGCCCCAGGTCCCAAGACCCCATCCTCGAGGCCTTCCGGGAGGCCAAAGACCCCATGGACCTCCTCCCCCTCCTCCCCGGGCTCAAGCCCTACCCCCTGGAGGAGGCCCAGGCCCGCCTCCTCCTGGCCGGGGCCCTTTGGCGCCGCTTCCAACCCCAGCGGGCCCTGGAGGTGCTAACCCCCTTCCACCCCGCCCTACCCCCAGCCCTCCACCTCCACCGCCAAAGCCTCTTGGCGGGCCTCCTCATGGACTTGGGCCACTACGCCGAGGCGGAAGCCCTCCTCGCCCAGGAAGGGAAGGGAGACCTCGAGGCCCTCACCCGCTTCCGCGCCACCCGGATCCGCCTCCTCGTGGAAACGGGCCGCCTGCCCCAAGCCCTGGTGGAGGGGGAGGCGTGGTACCACGAAGCCCCCCATCCTTGGCTCGCCGCCGCCCTCCTCAGCGCCTGGACCCTCCGGGGCCGCTTCCGAGAGGACCTTTTCCAGGAGGCCCTAAAGCACCCGGACGGCCGGGGCCTCGCCGCCTTGGCCCTGGCCCACCACCGCTGGCACCAGGGCCTGGACCCCGTGCCCCTCCTCAAAGAGGCCCTGCGGGAAGCCCGCCGCCTTTCCAATCCCTACGTGCACCACCTGGCCCTCACCTCCTTGGCCCTTTACCTCTGGCCCTCAGCCCCCAGGAAGGCCCAGGCCCTCTCCCAGCACCTCCTCTACCAGACCCACCGCACGGGCTTCGCCGTGCACCACGAGGTGGCGAGACTCCTAAGGGCCCAGCTCCTCCTGGAAAGCGGGGAACCCGTGGAGCACCTCCTGGGGTTCTCCCCTTCCGTCCCCTTGACCCAAGCCTGGCACGGCCTCCTGGCCGGAAAACCCCCGGGGCGGGAGCTCAGGGGATACGGTATCCTGGGGAGGTGGGTTCAGCGCCTTTGGCTTGAGCGGGGGATGGCATGGACACGGCGCAAGCGGTAGAGGCCATCAAGCGCCGCCTCTCCTTGAAGGAGGTGGTTTCCCGCTACGTGGCCCTGAAGCCCGCGGGCCGGGGGCGGTGGAAGGGCCTATGCCCCTTCCACCAGGAAAAGACCCCCTCCTTCTACGTGGACGAGGAGAAGGGCCTCTTCCACTGCTTCGGGTGCAAGGCGGGCGGGGACCTTTTCGCCTTCGTGGAGCGCATAGAGGGGTTGGACTTCCCCGCCGCCCTGGAGCGCCTGGCGGAGGAGGCCGGGGTGGAGCTTCCGCAAAAGCCCGGCGCCCCGCAAAATCGGAAGGAGCTCCTCGAGGTCCTGCGCCTGGCCCAGGCCTACTTCCAAGAGGCCCTCGCCGCCTCGGAGGAGGCCAAGGGCTACCTGCAAAGCCGGGGTCTTAGCAAGGAAAGCGTGGCCCGCTTCGGCTTGGGCTACGCCCCGGCCAAGGCCGATGGCCTCCTCACCCACCTCGTGCGCCACGGGGTGAGCCCGGAGGAGGGCCTGAAGGCGGGGGTGCTGGCGGAAAAGGAGGGGCGCTTTTTTGACCGCTTCCGCCACCGCATCACCTTCCCCATCAAGGACCACCTGGGCCGCATCGTGGCCTTCACGGGGAGGGCCTTGGGGGAGGAAACCCCCAAGTACCTGAACTCCCCAGAAACCCCCCTCTTCCGCAAGCGGGAGGTCCTCTTCGCCTACCCCGAGGCCAAGGCTAGGCTCCGGGAAGGGCGGGCCATCGTGGTGGAGGGCCTTTTTGACGCCATCGCCCTGCACCAGATGGGCTTTGGGGAAACCGTGGCCGTGCTGGGCTCCGGGCTTTCCGAGGAGCAGGCCCGGCTTTTAAAAAGCCAAGAGGTGCGGGAGGTCTACCTGGCCTTTGACGCCGACGAGGCGGGGCAGAAGGCCGCCTTGCAGAGCCTGGACCTGGAGATGGCGCGGCAGTTTCTCTTCTACGCCGTGCGCCTGCCCGTGAAGGACCCCGGGGAGCTCCTCCTTTTGGAAGACGGCCCCGCCCGCTTCCAGAAGGCCTTGGAAGCGGCGCTCCCGGAGGTGGAGTTCCGCTTCCAGGAGGCCGCCAAGGGCCTAGACCTCACCCGGCCGGAGCACAAGCGGAAGGTCCTCGAGGCCCTCACCCCGAGGATGCTTTCCCCCGAGCCCTTTGACCCCGTGGCCGAGCGGCTTAAGGCCCTGGTGGTGGAAAAGCTGGGCCTTTCCCCGAGGCAACTGGAGGAGTACCTGGCAAGCCGCAAACGAGGCCGGCCCGCCCCACCCCCGCCCCCCAAGGCCGAGCCCAAGGACCGGGCCCTCCTTTTGGAGCTGGACGTCATGGCCCTCCTCCTTTCCCTTCCCGAGGAGCGCTTCTTGGACTGGGTCCTCTACGTTTCCGACCACGTCTGGCCCCCCGCAGGCTCCCTCCTCGCCGAGTTTTTGGACCTGGCCCGGCGGGAACCCCGGCGGGACTACCTGAGGCAGGTGCTAAGCCGCAAGGAGGCGGGGGGGCTCTTCTTGGAAAAGCTCATGATGGCCCCACCCCTGGAAGAACCCCGCTTCCCCGAGGTCATGGAAAAGACCCTCGCCCGCCTGCGGGAGGCCTACTACCTGGAACGGCGGGCCAAACTCAAGGCCCTTCTGGCCCAGGAACCCCGGATGGAGCTCCTTAAGGAGATCCAGGAGCTGGACCAGGCCATTGAGGCGGAGCGGCGCATCTACCGGGGGCTTTAGCGTAAAATCCCCTTGGGCGTAAGCCCAAAGGAGGGAAGCATGAAAAGCCCTGTTCGCGTGGCGGTCACCGGCGCCGCAGGCCAGATCGGTTATAGCCTTCTCTTCCGCATCGCCGCGGGGGAGATGCTGGGCAAGGACCAGCCCATCATCCTGCAGCTTCTGGAAATCCCCCAAGCCCTGAGAGCCCTAGATGGGGTCATCATGGAGCTGGAGGACTGCGCCTTCCCGCTTTTGGCCGGGGTGGTGGCCACCGACGACCCCAAGGTGGCCTTTAAGGACGCCGACTACGCCCTTCTGGTGGGGGCGGCCCCCCGTAAGGCGGGCATGGAGCGGCGCGACCTCCTGGAGATGAACGGCAAGATCTTCACCGAGCAGGGCCGGGCCCTGGCGGAGGTGGCCAAGAAGGAGGTGAAGGTGCTGGTGGTGGGCAACCCCGCCAACACCAACGCCCTCATCGCCTACAAGAACGCCCCGGGCCTAAACCCCCGGAACTTCACCGCCATGACCCGCCTGGACCACAACCGGGCCAAGGCCCAGCTGGCCAAGAAGACGGGGGTGGCCGTGGACCGGATCCGCCGCATCGCCGTCTGGGGCAACCACTCCTCCACCATGTTCCCCGACCTCTTCCACGCCGAGGTGGACGGGAAGCCGGCCCTGGAACTCGTGGACATGGAATGGTACGAGAAGGAGTTTATCCCCACCGTGGCGGGGCGGGGTGCGGCCATCATCCAGGCCCGGGGGGCCTCCAGCGCCGCCAGCGCCGCCAACGCCGCCATTGAGCACATCCGCGACTGGGCTTTGGGCACGCCGGAGGAGGACTGGGTATCCATGGCCGTCCCCTCCCAAGGGGAGTACGGCATCCCCGAGGGCATCGTCTACTCCTTCCCCGTGACCGCCAAGGACGGGGAGTACCGCATTGTGGAGGGGCTTACCATCAACGAGTTCGCCCGCAAGCGCATGGAAATCACGGCCCAAGAGCTCCTGGACGAGATGGCGCAGGTGAAGGCCCTAGGCCTCATCTAAGGCCTTCTAAAGCCAGACCTCGGGGGCCCAGGGATAGACCACCCAGGCCCCCGTTTCCTTGGCGTAGAAATCGGGGCGGTCCGGCACCCGGTTGCGGCCCGGTTTGAAGTGGAGGGTAGCCACCACGGGCACACCCCCCGCCCTTTGGATGCGCCCCTTCACGGCGAAAGCGGTGCGCCCCGAGTCCCAGACGTCGTCCACCACCAAGACCCGCTTGCCGAAGAGGAGGGGGTCAGGGGGGAACTGGAGGAAAACGGGCTCGGGCAGGGTTTCCTCCCCCTCTTCGTAGAACATCACCGCCGCGGTGAGGATGTTGCGGATGGAAAGGGCCTGGGCCAGGAGGGCCGCGGGGATGAGGCCCCCCCGGGCGATGCCCAGGAGGAGGTCAAAGGGCTCTTCCCCAAGCTTCCCGGCCAGGAGGCGGACCAAGGCGAGAAGCTCGTCCCACGAAGGCGCCTCCCGCTCCATCAGGGCTTATCCAGTTCAAAGGCCTGGTGCACAGCGCGCAGGGCGGCCTCGGCGTACTCGGCGGGGATGATGACGGAGATGCGCACCTCGCTGGTGGCGATCATCTCAATGTTGGCCCCGGTGGAGGCCACCGCCTGGAACATCTTGGCGGGGATCTCCGGGGCCGAGGCGAGCCCCACCCCCACGATGGAAACCTTGGCGATGTCCGGCCTCAGGATAGCCTCCCCGCCAATCTCCGCCAAGACGGGCTCCAGGGCCTCGAGGGCCTCCTGGGCGAAGTCCTTCTTCACGGTGAAGGCCATTTGCTGCCGGGAAGGGTCGTGGCCGGGCACCCCTTGGATGATCATGTCCACGGCGATGCCCCGCTCCGCCAAGGCCTGGAAGACCTTGGCGGCGATGCCCGGCTGGTCGGGAATGCCGATAAGCCCGATCTGGGCGTGGTCCAGGTCCAAGGCCGCGCCCGTCACCACCTTGCCCATTTCCATGTCAACCTCCTTCACCAGGGTACCGGGGTTGTAGGAGAAGCTGGAGCGCACGTGAAGCACCACCCCGTAGCGCTTGGCGTAGTAGACGGCCCGGGGGTGGAGCACCCTGGCCCCCAGGGCCGCCATCTCCAGCATCTGGTCGTAGCCGATGACGTCCAGCTTCCGCGCCTCGGGGATTAGGTGGGGGTCGGTGGTGTAGACCCCTTCCGTGTCCGTGTAGATCTCGCACTCCTTGGCCCCCAAGGCGGCGGCGATGGCCACGGCGGTGGTGTCCGAACCGCCGCGGCCCAAGGTGGTGATCTCCCCCTCCGGGGTGGTGCCCATAAAGCCGGCGATCACCGCCACGTAGCCCCCGTCCATGGCCTCTTGGATGCGCCTCGGGTCCACCTCGAGGATGCGGGCATCCCCGTAGCGGCCGTCGGTGGTGATGCCGATCTGGTGCTGGACAAACCCCTTGGCGGGGATGCCCATGGCCCAAAGCTGCATGGAAAGGAGGGCCACGGAAACCTGCTCCCCCGTGGTGGTGAGGAGGTCCAGCTCGCGAAAGGGGGGTCTCGGGTTCACCCGCTTGGCCAGGGCGATGAGCTCGTCCGTGGTGTGCCCCATGGCCGAGACCACCACCGCAAGTTTATGCCCCTTCTCCCGGTAATGGGCGATGCGCTGGGCCACCTTGTGGATGCGCTCTAGGTCGCCCACGGACGTGCCGCCGTACTTTTGAACCACCAGGGCCACGCTCGCCTCCTTCCCGCCCCAGGGGCGGTTTGAAGAGGAATACTATCACATTTGCCCTTCCTCCCCAAGCCCCGTATCCTGAAAAGACGTGAGCCTGACCCTCGAGGCCTACCACCGCCTCACCCCCCTGCCCCGGGAAGGCGGCCTTCTTTACGTGAAACCGGGCGCCCGGGGCTACCGGGACCCCGTCTACGATGCCTTGCAAAAGGCCGTGGCCCCCTTTGGGGAGCGCGCCTTGGACCTGAACCCCGGCGTGGGCTGGGGCAGCCTCCCCCTGGAAGGGCGCATGGCGGTGGAACGGCTGGAAACCTCCCGGGCCGCTTTCCGCTGCCTAGCGGCGAGCGGCCTAGGGGCTCGGCTTGCCCCCCCATGGGAGGTGGAGGAAGGCGCTTATGACCTGGTGGTCCTGGCGCTCCCCGCAGGCCGGGGGACCGCCTACGTGGAGGCCACCTTGCTGTCCGCCGCCCGGGCCTTGCGCCTTGGGGGAAGGGTCTACCTGGCGGGGGACAAGAACAAGGGCTTTGAGCGCTACTTCAAGGAGGCCAGGGCCCTTTTCGGGTACGGGGAGGTCATCCAGCGGGAAGGCCCCGTGCGGGTGGCCCTCCTGGAAAAGGAGAAGGAGGCCCCACCCCTGCCTCCCCTTTGGCGAAGCTTCCAGGCAAAGCTTCTTGGGGAAACCTTCACCTTTCACCACCTTCCCGGGGTCTTCTCCGCCGGCAAGGTGGACCCCGCCTCCATCCTGCTCCTCCAAGCCCTCCGGAACGCCCTAGGCCCGGAAGGGGTGCGGGGCAAGCGGGTGCTGGACCTGGGGGCAGGCTACGGAGCCCTCACCTTGCCCCTCGCCCAGTGGGGCGGCGAGGTGACGGCGGTGGAGGACGATCTGGTCTCGGTACTCTCCCTAAACCGGAGCTTGGCGGAAAACCGCCTCCAGGCGCGAGTCCTGCACTCGGACGTGGACGAGGCCTTGACGGAAGGGGAGCAGTTTGACATCATAGTTACGAACCCCCCTTTTCACGTGGGGGGTGCGGTCATCCTGGATGTGGCCCAGGCGTTCGTGGAAGCGGCGGCGGCCCGGCTAGCGCCGGGCGGTGGGTTTTTCCTGGTGGCGAACCCCTTTCTCAAGTACGAGCCCTTGCTGGAGGAGCGCTTCGGCGCCTTCAAAACCCTCTTGGTGAGGGAGTACAAGGTGCTTTACGCCCAAAAGGAGGGAGGACGGCGTTGAAAAAGGCCAAGACCAAGAAGACGAAGGTGCAGGAGACCGAGGCCAAGGACACCCTCACCGCCTTAGAAGCCCTTCCGGAGGCGGAGGCCCCGGGGGAGGACCTCGCCGACCTCCCCGACCCCGATCCCGAGCTCTTGGAAGCCGAGGGGGACCTCGCCCTTTTGGACGAAGGGCTGGACTTGGACGCCGACCTCCTCCTCCCCGAGGCGGAGGGTGAGGAGGTTTTTGAGGAGGCGGAGGAGGAGGAACTCGTCCTTCCCAAGGTTTCCACCTCTGACCCCGTGCGCCAGTACCTGCACGAGATCGGGCAGGTGCCCCTCCTCACCCTGGAAGAGGAGATTGAGCTCGCAAGGAAGGTGGAGGAGGGCATGGAGGCCATCAAGAAGCTCTCCGAAGCCACGGGGCTGGACCAGGACCTCATCCGCGAGGTGGTGCGGGCCAAGATCCTGGGCACCGCCCGCATCCAGGAAATCCCCGGCCTCAAGGGCAGGCTGGACCCCCAAACGGTGGAGGAGGTGGATCAGAAGCTAAAAAGCCTCCCCAAGGAGCTCAAGCGCTACCTGCACATCGCCCGGGAAGGGGAGGCGGCGCGGCAACACCTCATTGAGGCCAACCTGCGCCTCGTGGTCTCCATCGCCAAGAAGTACACGGGGCGGGGCCTATCGTTCCTTGACCTCATCCAGGAGGGTAACCAAGGCCTCATCCGGGCGGTGGAGAAGTTTGAGTACAAGCGCCGCTTCAAGTTCTCCACCTACGCCACCTGGTGGATCCGGCAGGCCATCAACCGGGCCATCGCCGACCAGGCCCGCACCATCCGCATCCCGGTTCACATGGTGGAGACCATCAACAAGCTCTCCCGCACCGCAAGGCAACTGCAGCAGGAGCTGGGCCGGGAGCCCACCTACGAGGAGATCGCCGAGGCCATGGGCCCGGGCTGGGACGCCAAGCGGGTGGAGGAAACCCTTAAAATCGCCCAGGAACCCGTGTCCCTGGAAACCCCCATCGGGGACGAGAAGGATAGCTTCTACGGCGACTTCATCCCCGACGAGCACCTTCCCTCCCCCGTGGAGGCGGCGGCGCAAAGCCTCCTTTCCGAGGAGCTGGAAAAGGCCCTCTCCAAGCTCTCCGAGCGGGAGGCCATGGTCCTCAAGCTCCGCAAGGGGCTCATTGACGGCCGGGAGCACACCCTCGAGGAGGTGGGGGCCTACTTCGGCGTGACCCGGGAAAGGATCCGGCAGATTGAGAACAAGGCCCTGAGGAAGCTCAAGTACCACGAGTCCCGCACGCGGAAGCTCCGGGACTTCCTGGACTGAGCCGCCTTCCCCCCAGGCGCTGGCCCCGCTTGGGGCCTTTTTTATGGACGCCACCGGACTCCCCTTGGGCTTCCGCCTCCTTTCCGCCCTCACCTGGGGGTGGGGGACTTTCAGGGGCGGGACGGAGGCCAAAACCGCCCGCAGGCGGTGGTCCTCTGGACCTCCCCCCTGGGAGGGCTCCCCTTCCTGGCTTTGGCCGGGGCCTGCCAGGAGCCCTTCCACCCCCAGGACCTGCCCTTCGCCCTTTGGGGCGGGGCTTTGGGGGTGTGGCTGGCCTCGAGGCCCGAAGGGAGAACCAAGCCCCTGGGCCCTTCTCGCCGGGCTAGGCTTAGGCGGCTTCTACGTCCACATGGACCGGGTGGAAGGCCCCCTCTGGCCCGCCGCCTCGGGCAAGCTCACCGCCTTCGCCCTGGTCCTCCTCTTCTTTCCCCAGCCCAAGGTCCATCTTCCCAAGGCCGTCCCTCCCTGAGTCCTCCTCGCCGCCCAGGCAGGGCGGCTGGACGTGGCCGCCTCGGTTTCCTCCTTCTGCCCCGCCACCACCGTGGCCTTGGCCTGGCTCTTCTTAGGGGAGCGCCTCGGCCCTGCCCGCGCCCTGGGGGTGCTCCTAAGCCTCATCGCCTTGGGTTAAGGAGGGGAAACCGCGCCACCTCCACGAGGTCTTCCCCCTCCCGATCCTTCACCAAGGCCACCTCCTTTACCCAAAAGGAACGCCGGGGCGGGGGGGGAAGCCCTTCCGCCAAGGTTTTGGCCTCCGCTTCGGAAAGCCCCAAGGCCAGGGTAATGTGGGGCAGGTAGCTCGGGCCCTCTATCTCCTTCAAGGGCGGGGCCAGGGGCTCCAGGGCGTGGTAAAGCCGGCGGAAAGGCGTGCCGCCGTAGGCCCGGAGGTAGACCACCCCCTGGGGGAAATAACCCCACCCGCCAAGCCGCAGCCGGAAGGGAGCGTGCCCCCGCAGGATGCCTTCCAAGGCGATCTTCAGGGCCTCCTCTTCATAGGGCCAATCAAAGGGCTGGCGCAGGTTCAGGTGGGGGGGGCCGAACCCCCGCACCCCGTGGTGAGCCTGCAAACCTTCCAAAAAGGCTCGCAGGTCAGGGGGCGGCCACACCAGCACCCCGTACACGCCGCCAGTATACCGGGAAGGCGAGGGCGGCCGAAGGCTTGGCCGGGTACAAGAAAAAGCCCTTTTCGGGACATATTACCCTTGACTGGGCTTGCCTAGTAAATTGCCTTGTACCCCGGAGGGGGCGGGAGAAGGGAGAGAA
>NZ_JAKTNS010000019.1:0-42508 GCF_022760915.1 Thermus thalpophilus
CAGGAGCGGTATGCCCCCCGTACACAGACTCTTACACATAACTCTTGACACGACCCCTTTCCGGGTCCCAAAGCCCCGAAACGCCGGGCCTCAACGGCTTTCAGGAGGTTCCGCCCTCAGGAAGCGACTTCTGGGAAAGCTGGCAAGGGGGGGAGAACTTCAACACCTGGATGGCGGAGGAGTGGAGCCAGCTCCTTTCCGGGGAAACCCCTGAACCCACCCACCAAGACGAGGCGGGAAACCTCTACTGGGAGGGGCCATCGGGGATTCTCCACGAGTGGGGGGACTATAGCGGAGAATAGGCCCACTAGGCCAACACCCTTGCAACAAAGCGTAGGGAAAGACACGGAGTGGCCCAGCGGCAAGCCCCCGGGGTGGCGCTGGTAGAGCTGGTTGGCGGGGTTCTCGCTATAGGGGGAAGGGTGGGTAGAAGGTGCCTTTCCGGTCCCTAAGGAAGCAGAGGCCCACTAGGCCGAAGGTGGTCATGAGCTTCCTGGGGTAGTCGCCGTTCTTGGGGCCACCCTCTCTTCCCGAAGGAAGGCTTCCCAGTCTAGTTCCAGTAGGTCTTGGATCCCCTCAGCCACGGTTTCCCTCACCGCCTTCCCGGATAGTGGCCTTCAGGGCACTTTGGTCCATGAGGTACCCCCTCGTTTTCCTCAACAGAACCTCTCCTACAACCAGACAGGAAACCCTCAGCCCTTTCCAAGACCCCCGCTACATTTTCCCGAGGGGGAGGGCGTAAGTGCAAGTTTTGCGCTAGCCGTCCAGCACGGCCTTGCCCTTCACCAAGCGTCCATAGTGCTCCTTGGGGTGACCAGCTGGATCGGTGGAGCGTACCAGGAAGCGACCCTTCTGGGTCATCTTCAGGCTCCGATAACTCTCCACTTTCCGCGGGGAGAAACCTTGGGCGGTGATCTCCGCAAAAAGGGCAGCCAAAGCAGCTTCTTCCTCAGGGGTGGGAGGATCCGAAAGGGGCTTGAGGCCCTCACCGAAGGCGCAGTATTCCACCTCTAGTCCTGCGATGCGTATTTTCATGGCTTCTTTCCCTTACTGCCCCCAGGGAGCAGTTCTAGTGGCTCGGGCGGTACCCAGCATGCCGCGCCGCTTCTTCGTTCGGGAAGCAGGCTACCGCTTGTGTACGGGAGTAGTAGGGGTCGCTCGGGACGTGGTAGATGCGGGCTTTCGAGCCTTTGATGGGCGCCTCCTTAGGGCACGAGCCATCCGGGTTCGCTCGGGCGGTTTGCGTGGCGTAAGCAGGGGATGGTCGGGTATCTTGGCCAAGCGCCGATAGTTTCTGTTTAGCCTCCAGGGTGAGGTGGAATGTTCTTGGATAGCGTGACCCGAAACGGAACGCTGCACATCCATCGGCAGGATCACCGCAGACAGCCTTGAAAGCTTCGATCCAGTTTTTGGCGATAGCGCGTTGGGCAGTTTCAAGGGACAGTTCCCCGTGGCAGACCAGGTAGTGCAGAGCATTTTCCAGCCGATCCTTGACGTGGTAGTTCCAGGGAACGGTAAATCCTGCTTGCGGCCAGAGATTTTTGACCGAGTTAGAGCCGCCCAGCTCCAGGGAGATCAGGTGGTCTACTTCCCAGTCCTGGCCTCGTTCTTTCATGAGGCCATATAACGCGAAGATCTGCTGCTTTAGTGCAGGGGGAACGTTTCTCACCGATGCACTGTACCCTTTCTGGCAAACCAGGGAGGCATCGGTGGTGAGCACATCCCCTGGGGTCTTACTGGGGTCCGGCAGGAGGGGCGGCGTGGCCTGGGCCACGCCAATGCCCAGAAAAACCCAAAAGGACCACAACCAGGCTCCCCTCAAGGGGTGATTGCCCGGCAGCCGGATAGGCAAAGCGAACCGGCGAAGCAACACGCGAGAGATGTTAGCCTGCTGCGCTGAAGTAGGGATGAAACCTTATGATGTAGCACAAGTGCTTAAAGGGCTTGCCTGGTAAATCGCCTTAGGTCCCGGAGGGAAGGGAGAAGAAAAACGCAGGAGTGTTCCCCTCATCCCTAACCCCCCTTCCCCAGCCTCTTCCCGGGGGGTGAGGTGGCCTTTAGATCGGTCAGCATCCCCCGCCACCCCGTCACCTGGCCCGCCCAGGGCGAAAACGCCCGCGCCCGCTTGGCGTACACCCCAAAGCGCCGTCCGTGCCGCACCCTCCCCGGAGGGTGGCGCTCCGAGAGCTCCCCCACCGACACCTTCCCCCGTCCCTTCACCCAGCGCCGCCTCCCGCCCACGAAGGGGATACCGGCGCGGGGGAGGGAGAGGTAGCCGCCTTTGGGAGCCTGGGCGAGGGGGGGTGGGGAGGGTCTGGTGGTGGGTTGGGGGCTACGGGAGAGGAAGGCGCTGAGGCGGCTTGGGGAGCGGGGGAGTAAGCCCTCCTCCCACATGGCGTGGACAGTCTTCTTGGGTGAGAGGAGCGGGCCGACGAGGTAAGCCTGGGCGAGGGGGATGCTCGGGGTCTTGGGGTGTGCTGGGGTGGGGGTGCCGGTCAAGGTATCCGTTGCGCAGGGAGTGTATAGGGGGGTGAAAACTTCCATTTGGCGTTTCCGGGTGGCCACCAGGGGCGGATCAAGCGTGTGAATGTGCTGGAGCGCCTTTTCAGGGAGGGGAAGTGGGGGACCAAGGTGGTGGGGGTGTTTCCGAGCGTGAGGAGCCTGGCCAACCTGGCCACGGTGGTGATGCTGAGGGCGAGTAAGGACTGGGCGTTTAGGCGCTACATGGATATGGGCCCGCTCTGGGCCGTGGAAGAGAAACCCACCAAAAAGGCTACTTGACCCCGTGGCACCGGCAGGGCCGGAGAAACGCTCTGACACCTCTGCCACGGTTTTCCTCCCTGCTTCCCGAAGAGGGGTCTTCAGAGTGTCCTGGTCCCTGGGGTACCTCCCCTGCTTCGCGCCCCTTTAAAAGGGCCCCTGCCCTTGGCGGGCAGGGGCCTTGCACTCCCCGAGTAAGTTTGGGAAAGGCCAGGCGCTTCCTAAGGCTTCTTGGCGCCCGAAGCCTTTCCGGACTGGGACGCCGAAGACTTTCCGGACGACGGAGCCTGGGCCTGCGCCACCAAGCTCCCGTCCTTCCCAATGGACACGTGGCGGTTCTTGAGGAGGGTGTTCAGGGCATACACGTTCTTACCCACCCGAACCTTCAAGGTAGACAGGCTCGTGGCCGTGCCCACCACGGGATACCGGTAGACCCGTCCAGAGGGCAGGGAGAAGACCACATAGGCCGCCTTCCCCAACTCCTCCGCGCTCGGGAGCATACCCTTACCCGTCTGCCACAAGGCGAGCCCCTTGGCATCCTCCAGGACCAAGACCGTGCCCGGGGGCAGGGTCTTGGGCGGAAAGACGCTCGCCACCTTCATCCCGCCCTTCCCGCCCATCGTGGCCGCCAACGCCATTGCCGACGCCAAAACCAAACCCAGAACCCTCTTCATCCTTTCACCTCCGGAGCACTCGCTCCACTTTCTAGTGAAAGGGAAGATGCTGAAGCGGTCCTGAAGGTGAGGCGTACGGCGTAGCCCCCCTGGTGGCGGAAGGTGAGCTCGGCCCCCAGCGCCGCCGCCACCTGGCGGACGATGCGCATCCCGAGGCCCTCACGGGGGTTTCCTTTGGGCCCTGTCCCTTCGTCCCAGACTTCCAGGAACACCCTGCCCCCCTCCTCGCCCACCCGCAGGCCCACCGCACCCCTGCCGTGCAGCAGGGCGTTCTGGACCAGGTTGTTGAGGGCTTGTTCCAAAAGGCGGGCATCCGCCCATACCGTGGCCGCCTCGGCCTCCAAAACAATCTCCCGCCCCTGCGCCACCGCCAGGGGTTGGAAGCGGTCAAAGACCTCGCCCGCAAGCCGGAAGAGATCCACTTCGCTCAAACGCAGCTCCTGGGCCTCGGCGCGGGACAGGGCGAGAAGGTTTTCCGCCAGGGCCTCGAGGCGCTCCGCCTGTTGCTTGAGCCGCCTCAGGGTTTCACGGTCCACCTCCTTCGCCCTTAAGAGGGTTTCCAGCCCCACCCGGAAGGCGGCGATGGGGGTCTTGAGCTCGTGGCTCGCCAGGGCAAGGAACCGGGCCTCCCGCTCCCGCTCCGCCTTGAGGGTTGCCAGCAGGTTAGCAAAAGCCTGCGCCAGGCGGGCCACCTCATCCTTGCCCGGGGGCACCGCCACCACCTGGAACCTTTCCGCCCCCTCCGCCAGGCGCCGCAACGGGAGAAGCGCCTGCCCCACAAGGAGGTAAGCACCTGCCCCGGCCAGGAGGCCCAAGAGGAGGAAGATGGGCAGGCTGAGGCGCAGGTAGAAGAGGGCCAAGCGGTCCACCACCCCTAGGGGTTGGGCCACCACCACCCGGTAGCCCCCCCGGCTCACGGCGTAAACCCTCCAGTTGGAAAGCGTGGTGGGGCGCTCCCCCTTATAGGTCCGGAGAAGGCTTGGGGAAGCCTCGAGGCCACCCTTCCAGAGGAGCGCATCTCCCCGGTAAAGCCAGGCGGCACCCGGGAAATCCCCTCCCAAGGCGTCGGCCTCTACCTCCGGCGGGACCAGCCGGTCGGGCTCAGCCAAAGCGGCCTCCAAGAGTACGTTGGCCTGAAAGCGGAGGGTTCGGTCCACCTCCGCCACGGCCAGTCGGGTGAGCCCTATACCCGACAGGGCCAAGCCAAGCCCAAGCCCTGTCAGGGCCACCAAGGAGGTGACCAGGGCCAGACGGGCTCGTAGGCTCATCCGGGAACGCGGTACCCTAGGCCCCTAACCGTTTCCACGAGGCTTTCTCCCAGCTTCTTGCGGAGGTTTTTCACGTAGACCTCCACCAGGTTAGAGGCGCCCTCGTACCCCGGACCCCATATGCGCTCGAGGATCTCCTCCTTGGAGAAAAGGCGGCCGGGGTTAAGGAGCAGGAGCTCCAACAGCTGGTACTCCTTGGCCGTGAGGCTGACCGGAGCTCCCCCTTTAAGCACCCGCTTGGTCTCCACTTCCAACACCACGTCCCCCACCACCACCCTCCGGGGCCGCACCTCCCCCCTCCGGAGGAGGGCCCGGGCCCGGGCGAGGAGCTCGGGCAGGGCGAAGGGCTTGGCGAGGTAGTCTTCCCCCACCTCCAAGCCCAGAAGGCGGTCCTCCAGGGTGTCCTTAGCGGTGAGGAAGAGGATGGGCGTGAAGAAGCCCGCCTCCCTTAAGGCTCGGGCTAAGGCGAAGCCCGCCTCTTCCCCTTCCGGCAAACGCACGTCCAGGATCAGGAGGTCAAAGGCCTCCTCCCAAAGAAACGCCCACGCCTCCTCCTGGCTTGTGGCCCAGCGCACCCTGAACCCCTGGTCCTCCAGTGCCTGGGCCACGAGTTGGCCCAAGGGAGGGTCGTCCTCGAGGAGGAGCAAGCGGGGGTGCATCAGAGCTTCAGACCTTGGCGCAGGGCGTAAACCTTTTGCGGGGTCAGCTTCTTGGCCCGCTCGGCCTTCACCTCCGCCGGGGTGTAGGGCTTGAAGCCCGCAGGGGGCTTGTTGCCGAAGCTGGTGGCCACGTAGTTCAGTATGGCGGCGATCTGGTCGTCCTTAAGCTGCGCTTCCCAGGCCGGCATAGCCCCGTTGTAGGCCTGGCCCTTGACCTGGATCTGCCCCTGCAGGCCGTAGAGGACCAGGTCCATCAGGTAGGTGCGCCCATCCTTCTTGGCGAGGATCTCCTGCACGTGCCCCGCCAGGGGGGGAAAGGCCCCAGGAACCCCTTGGCCGTTGGCCTGGTGGCAGGTGGCGCAGTACTGCCCGTAAAGGGCCTGGCCGCTTTGGGCCATGACGAGGCCCAGCACCAGGGAGAGGAACCAAACTCCTAACCTACGCATGCTTCACCCCCAGATTTCCAGCTTACCACCTCGGCTGAAGAATAGCTGAAAGGGCAACGCCGACAGCTCCCTGTGCTACGCTAGGGGCATGGGGTTATTAGGCGTGCCTAAATCCCGGCCTTGGTGGTGGTACCTGGGTCCCGGGTTCCTGGTTTCCGTGGGGTACATGGACCCAGGCAACTGGGCCACGAGCCTCGAGGCGGGAAGCCGCTACGGGTATAGCCTCCTTTTCATGGTCACCCTGGCCAGCGCCCTGGCCATCCTCTTCCAGGCCCTGGCGGCCCGACTAGGCGTGGCCACGGGCAAGGACCTGGCGGAGCACCTAAGGGAACGCTACCCAGGGACTCGGGGCCGATTGCTCTTCGCCACAGCCTTTTTGGCCATGGTGGCCACGGACCTGGCGGAGTTCATGGGCATGGCGGTGGCCCTCAATCTCCTTTTCGGCGTGAACCTGGTGGTGGCCTCTTGGTTAACCCTGTTGGATGTCTTTCTCCTCCTCTACCTGGACCGCTTCGGAGTCCGGGCGGTGGAGGCGGCCATCACCCTGCTGGTGGGGGTGATCGGCATGGCCTACGCCGTGGAGGTGGTGCTGGCCCGGCCGGAACCCCGGGCCCTCCTTGCCCACCTATTCCTGCCCGACCCGAGCCTTCTGCAGCCGGGCCCCCTCTACGTGGCCCTAGGGATCCTGGGGGCCACGGTGATGCCCCACAATCTCTTCCTCCACTCCGCCCAGGTAAAAAGCCGCATGGGCGAGGAAAGGAGGAGGGTCTACCGCTACCTCCTCCTGGACACTGTCCTCGCTCTGGGCGGAGCCTGGCTGGTGAACGCCGCTATCCTGGTGGTGGCGGCTGCCGTTTTCCACACTCGGGGCCTAGCGATCACCGATCTGGGGCAGGCCTACCACACCTTAGCCCCCCTCCTCGGCCCCTTGGCCGCCTGGGCCTTCGGCGTGGGCCTCTTGGCCAGCGGGCTATCCAGCACCACCACCGGAACCCTGGCCGCCCAGGTGGTGGTGGAAGGCTTCCTCCGGGCCCGGGCCAACCCGGCGCGGACCCGCCTCATCACCCGCCTTCTGGCCGTCCTGCCCGCCACCTTGGCCCTCAACCTCCACGCCTCGCCCATGGAGCTCATCGTCCTGTCCCAGGTGATCCTCTCCCTCCAGCTCCCCTTCACCCTCTTTCCCCTTCTCGCCCTGGTGAACGACTCGCGAGTGATGGGAGCCCTTAGGATTAGGCCGTGGGTGCGCCTCCTGGCCTGGGGCGGAGCTCTTTTCGTCTTAAGCTTGAACCTTATCCTCTTGGTCCAGGCCCTGGTGTGAGGCTGTTCAGGCATCCTTCACGGACCCGCCTTAAGCTAGGGAATATGCGGCGGTGGCTTCCACTCCTCTTGGGGTTTTCTCTGGGCGTGGCGGCGCCCTTGGGCAAGGGCTTGGTCATCGCGGACGCGGGCAACCACCGCCTGGTGGAGCTATCCCCAGAAGGCCGGCTGGTGCGCACCGTGCCTCTCCCGTCCCCGTTTCGCTACACCGACGACGTGTTTTTTGCGCCGGGAGGTAAGGTGGCCTACATCACCGACCCCGAGGTGGACGCCGTGGCGGCCGTGCGCTACCCCGAGGGCCAGCTCCTTTGGACCTACGGCAAGCCCGGGCGGCCGGGGCCGGGGCCGGGCCAGCTGGACAACCCCGATGACTTGGTCCCCCTCCCCTCCGGCCTATTGGCCGTGGCGGACATCCGCAACTGCCGGGTCCTCCTCCTCACCCCGCAAGGCCAGCTCGCGCGCATTCTCGGCCACACCGGGGTGTGCCGCAACCGGGACGGGTACTTCAACAAGCCCAACGGCGCTTTCCCCTTGGGCAGGGATCGGCTCGTGGTCACCGAGATCGTGGGGCACGATATCGCCATCGTGGACCTCCAGGGCCACCGCCTGAGCACCCTGCCCCTTCCCCTCCACTACCCCTCGGACGCCAACCTGACCCCTTGGGGTACCCTCTTGGTGGTGGATTGGTGGTCCCCTGGAGCGGTGCTGGAGTTGGACCTTAAGGGGCGGGTCCTTTGGCGGTACGCCCCCACGGGGAAGGAGGAGCGTCTCGACCACCCCTCCGTGGCGGTGGGGCTTGCCAACGGCCTCGTGGTCCTCACGGACGACCGGCGCCACCGCGTCCTGGTGGTGGATCGGAAGACAAATCGGGTGGTCTTCCAGTACGGCAGGACGGACCGTCCCGGCTCTGGACCGGGGGAGCTTCGCTACCCCGATGGCTTGGATCCTCTGCGGTAGCATGGAACCCGTGTGGCCCCTACTCCTCCTCCTAGCCCCCTTACCTTGGGGGGAAGGCGGTACCCCGGTCAAGCCGTTGCCCTACCAAGATTTGCCCACCCTCGGGCTAACCCTGCCTGGAGTGGTGCGCGCCGTCTACCTCGGTAACGGCCACATCGAGGCCGCCCATGTGGTGCTGGAAACCCAGGCGAGAAACCCCGAAGGCCTGCTGCGCCTAGCCCAACAGGCGGTCGAGGAGGCTTGGAGGGCGAGGCCCTCCCTGGCCGAGGTGGACCTCTCCCTCTACGGCGCCCCCTACCGGGCGGAGGACCTCCCCCTCCTCACCGCCAGCGTCCCGCAGGGCCGGGCCAGGGAGTTTCTCGCTCTCCGCGAGCCTCGGCGTTACGATCGCCTATGGCTCAATCCCGGCAAAACCGGGTTCCTTCCCCCCGAGCCCGTCTTGGAGGACAAACCCCATCCGGAGGGCCCCGAGTCCTTCCGCGCCAAGGAACGGGCCACGCAGCTCCTGCAAAGCCGCACCGGCCCCAGGCCAGGGGTCATCTACCACGGGGACCCCGGACGGCCCTTCGCCGCCCTGACCTTTGACGACGCGCCCCATCCCCTCTTCACCCCCTTACTCCTAGACCTCCTAGCCCGCTCGGGGGTCAAGGCCACCTTCTTCGTCATCGGCCGCAACGCCGAAGCCTACCCCTACTTCGTCCGGGACCTGGTGGCGGCGGGGCACGAGCTCGGCAACCACACCTACCACCACGTGCGCCTGCCCAAGCTCCCCCCAGAGGAGGTGAGGCGGGAGCTCCTCCTCTGCAACCAGGTGTTGGCGGCCATCACCGGAACCACCCCCAGGTACTTCCGCCCCCCGGGGGGGCGCTACAGCCCTGAGGTGCTCCGCATCGCCCGCGAGCTCGGGCTTGCCACGGTCTTCTGGACGGACGATCCCGGGGACTACGCCGGCCTGGCCCCAGGGGTTTTGGAGCGCCGCCTCGAGGCCCATCTGCGCCCCGGAGGGATCGTCCTGCTACACGACAATGTGGTGGGAACGTTGGAGGTCCTCCCCTTCTTCCTTCGCAAGGCTAAGGAGCGGGGTCTTGTCCTAGGCCCCGTGGGGGCCTTGCCGCTAGCCCGAAGGTAATGCGGGACACCCGCTTGGACGCCTTCCGGGGCCTTACGGTCCTCCTCATGCTCACCGTTAACAACTTGCCCCCGGGGGCTCCGGGGTGGCTTGGCCACGGCCCCTTCGGCCAGAGCTACCACCTGGCCGACCTGGTACTCCCTTGGTACCTGTTCGCCATGGGGGCCGCCATTCCCTACAGCCGGGAAGGCGCGCGGAACAAGGGGCTGTCCCCGCTTCTCCTTGAACTCAGGATCCTGCGGCGGGTGGGCCTCCTCTTCCTTCTGGGCTTGGGACTTACCAGCCTCCAGGCTCGGCGTCCTGTATTCGCCCTGGACGTGCTGCAACTCCTGGCTTTGGCCTACTGGGTGGGGGCGTGGCTCTACGACCTCCCCCCCTTGCGCCGCACCTTCCTAGCCCTGGCCTTGCTCAGCGCCTACGGTGCCGCCATCCTCCTCCTCCCGGTTCCCGGGATTGGAGCCGGCGTGTTCCGCCCCGATGAGAACGCCATCCTTCACCTGAACCGCACCTACCTGGCTCCCTTGGGCCTGAGGGGGCTCCCCTCCGCCATCCCCACGGGAGCCTTCGTCCTCTTGGCCACGGGGGTGGGCGAGGCCCTGCGAGCGAGGAGGGCCCTTTGGCCCTGGGGGCTTCTGGGCCTTGCGGGAGGCTTAGCCTTCCTTCCCTTTCTTCCCCCCGACAAGACCTACTGGACCCCCACCTACCTCCTCCTGGCCCTCTTTGCGGCCGTGGTGGCTTTGGAAGGCCTGGGACGCCTCCCCGCCCTCCGCCGCCTCCTATCTCCCCTAGGGACCAATCCACTCCTCGCCTATGCGCTTCCCATCGCCCTCAAGCTCACGGTCCTCTCCGGCTTCCTGGCCGCAACCCAAACCTTTTTACTCGTGCGTTTCGGGCTTCCTGGGGGATACCTTTACACCGCTGGCTACGTCCTGGTATGGAGTGTGATCCTCTGGGCACTGGACCGGAAGGGGATTTACATGCGGGTTTAACCAGGGAAGGAATGCGGCGCTTTGGAAGCGAGCCTACTTGCCCGTGATGGTAAACACCATCGTCCTTGTGGACTTTGTGTCCTTGCGGGTGAGGGAGCGCTTTGGCTTGCGCCTTGCGTTCAACCTGGCGCTGGCGTTGCTCCCATTGCTGGGCTACTGGCTTTGGGCTTGAAAGCGAGAGGCGGCTCAGCGAAGCTTACCGCTAGTAGCAATCACTTGCAACTGAACTTCCCGTGCGTTAGCTTAGGGGACATGAAGCCCTCTCCCGTGCCCGAGCACGAACACCGCATCGTCCTCCAAGTGGTCCAGCCAGGGCTCTTAGGGCTAATGGACGGGTCGGTGTCCACCCTGGCCCCCCTTTTCGCCGCCGCCGGACTCACGGGGAATCCCCACAGCGCCTTCCTGGTGGGCATGGCCGCCGCGCTGGGTGCCGCCTTGTCCATGGGGCTTGCCGAGGCGCTTTCCGATGATGGCAAGCTGTCCGGTCGCGGACACCCCATGTTGCGCGGGAGCGTCACCGGTATCGGAACGTTCCTCGGAGGTACCTTCCATACCCTGCCCTTTCTCATCCCCCACCTGGGTCTGGCTCTGGGCCTGGCCTCCACGGTGGTGGTGTTGGAGCTCTTGGCCATCGCCTGGATCCGGTACCGCTACATGCGAAGCCCCCTCGGCGCCACCGTGGTCCAGGTCCTGGTGGGAGGGGGACTCGTCTTCCTTGTGGGGCTCACCCTGGGGCGGCTGGGACCGGGTTAGGGTGCGCAGGGTATAAAGGATCGTGGGCGCTGGGACGACTCCCCGCTCCGAAGGGCGGGGCTACACGCTAGGTTGCGCCTGACCTCGGTTCAGGAAGTGGACGCGCTTGTGCTTCGGGAATGCTTGTCCCGTTTCTGGGACCCGGCGCTTTGGGTCAAGAAGCTCACCCTCTCACCCACCTTGCGATAGGCGCCCTTGGGTTGCAGGGGTCCTCCGCCGATGTGGAAAGGCGCATCGCATCATGTTTGCTGGGCTTGGTTACGGCGGCCTGGGAGTGTTCGTATACCCCCAGCAAGCCACGGGCCTCGCCCCTGGCAGCGTCCCACGCCCCCTCCTTGTAAATCCCCCCGCGGCACATCCCCCGCCGAAAGAGGTCCAACATGCCCGGACTTTTGTGGGCCACCGAAGCCTTCAGCCGTCAGCTTCCTACGGGCACGACGCCGGGTGGCCCCGACGCCCCCGTGGGCCCGCTCCGGGCCCGGCGCGGGATCACTTGGGAGGCGTAGACGTCCTGGTGGGCGGTGTACCCGCAAGCGGGGCAGACGGAAAAGCCCTCGGAGAGCGCCTTGGCCACCCGCTCCCCGCGCCCGGCGCAGGTCTGGGAGGTCCCCCTGGGGCCCACGGGGATCACTACCCTACCAGTTTTCCAGGCCATGCAGGGAAGCACCTGGTCACCCAAGGCGCCATTAGCGCCTTGGGCCCTCCAATAGGATGAGGACCTAAGCCTGACCTTTCCCCTCTCCCGCGGTCCCCCAAGGAAGATGGGCTTGAGGGGAGAGAGGTCCCTCGGCTCCCCTCGCCCAAGGAGGGGAAGAAAGAGGCCTGCCCGCAGAACCCTCCAGGGATTGGCGCCAGGGGGGCTCCTTCCATCCGTTGACCCCCGCTGGCCCGGAAGGCCGGCCTTGCCTCGTAAATCGCCTTGTACCCCGGAGGGGGAGGAAGGAGACACCCTGAGGCCATGGGCCAAAAGCTCCAAGGGCGCCACCGCCGTCCTCGGCTTCCGCACCCCACGGGGACCAAACCTCCCCAAGGCCCAGGCCCCCAAAACCGTGTGGGAAGCGTACCCCGTCGCACCTCCGAAGCCATGCCGCCCCACCAGGTTCCCCAGGAGGCATTCTGCTCGCCCTTCCTCGCTCGGTTAAAATCTTCCCGAGGCGCGTTCCCCCGCCAGCTAAAGCGGGCGGTCCCCTGCGCTCGGGTGCCAATGGAAGCCCACCTCCGAGAAATCCTAGGCGATCCCCTCACCCTCGCCTTTACCCTCCTCCGGGTGGCCGTGGTCTACCTGGTCCTCCTCCTTTTCCTGCGCCTGAGCGGCAAGAAGGTGCTGGGGCAGATGACCCCCCTGGATCTCCTTACCCTGCTCCTCCTGTCCAACGTGGTGCAAAACGCCATGATCGGCCCCGACAACAGCTTGCTGGGCGGGCTTTTGGGGGCCGGCCTCCTCCTGCTCTTGGACCGGGTCCTCTCCCGTAGCCGCCTGCGCCGCTCCTTCATGGGCGAGCCCGTCCTCCTGGTTCACGAGGGAAGGCCCGTTTGGGACCACCTCCGTCGGGAGGGGGTGGAACTGGAGGAACTCATGGCCGCCTTGCGGGAGCACGGGGTGGCCCGCCTCGAGGACGTCCTGGAGGCGGTTCTAGAGGTGGACGGCACGATCAGCGTGGTGCCCAAGGACCACCTGGAGCCGAAACGGGTGCGCAAGGTGCGCTCCAGCCGCAACCGCTAGGGACTGGCCGGGGCCTCGGGCCGGGAAAAGAGCTCGTTCCTGCGCACGAAGGCCTCCATGAAGCGCCCCAGGAGCTCCATCTGGCTTCGGTGCGCCCTCAAGGCCTTGAGCTTCCGCTCCTCCTCCTCGGGCGTGAGGTCCAGGCGCCACCAGGGAAGGTGGCGCCCCCGGGGCGGGGGCTCGAGGTAAAGGGCCGGGTGCAGGCCTTTGGGCAAGGGCCACTCCAGCCCCCCGTGCACGATGTAAAAGCGGAGCCGATCCAAGGCGCCCCTTTCCCCCATGAGGCGGAGGGCCATATAAGCGGTGGCCCGGTGGTCCACGTGGGCATCCTCCGGGGCTGGGGAGAGGACCAGGTCGGGCTTTACCTCGGCCAGCACCCGTTTAAGGTCTTCCTCCCACGCCTCCCCGGTGTAGGGGGCCCCGGGGTGGAAGGCACCAGGATAGGCCACGCGGTCCAAGTGGGTGGCCGGGGAGCGGTAGGGGATGTAAAAGTTCTCCAGGAACATGTGGAGGAGGCCCCGGTCCGGGTAACCCAGGAAGTAAAGGTGATCCTCCGGGACCCCGAGCACCCGCGCCGCCGCCTTGGCCTCCTCCAAGCGCCGAAGGGCGAGGCGCCGGAGGTCCTCGGGTCCGGGCCGCACCCTCCGGTCCAGGAGGGCCGCATCCCATTGGAACCCATCCCCCAGGGTCATCCAGGCGAGGAACACCTCACCTCCCGCCGCTAAAACCCGCTGCACGAGGCCCCCCGCCGCCAGGCTTTCGTCGTCGGGATGGGGCGCCAAGACCAAAAGGCGCACCTTAAGGGGATCAGCGTAAGGAGGGAGTTTCCCCACTCTCCCCCGGTAGTACCAAGCGTAGCCCTGCTGGAAAAGCCAGGGGGCGTTGATGAAAAGGGCCAGGAGCCCCACGAGGACCAAAGCCCACACCAGCACCCTACGCCTCACGCTCCCTCCCTCGGGCCCAGGCAAACCCGGAACCGCGCCCCGCCCCAGGGGCTTTCCTCCACTCGGGCAAAACCCCCGTGCGCCTCGGCCACCCGGCGGACCAGGGCGAGGCCGAGGCCGCTCCCACCTCCTGGGCCCAGCCGGAAAAAGGGGCGGAAGACCTCCTCCCGGCGCTCCTTGGGTATCCCGGGGCCGTCATCCTCCACCAGGATACAGGGCCCAGGCCGAAGGCGGATGGCCACGCGGGCACGGGCGTGGCGCAGGGCGTTCTCCAGGAGGTTGCGCACCAAGGCTTGGAGCAAGACGGGGTCCCCCCGGTAGGGCAAGGCGTTGGGCAGGTCCAGCTCCACCTTCTTTGCCAGCACCAGCCCTTCCATGGCCTCCAAGACGATCCCGGTGAGGTCCACCTCCTCCCGCGCCACCGGGGCCTCCGCCCGCACCAGGAGGAAGAGCCTTTCCGTCAAGGCCTTGAGGTGGAGGGCCGCCTCGAGGGCCTTCTCCAGGGGCTTGCGCTGGGAACCCGCCATCTCCAACGCCTGCTCCAGCCGCCCCAGCAGCACGGAAAGAGGTGTGCGGAGCTCGTGGGCGGCGTAGCGGACAAACTGCCGTTCCCCCTCCAAGACGCGCTCCAAGGCGGCCAGGAGAAGGTTTTGCGCCCGGGCCAGGCGCCCCACCTCGTCCCACGAACCCGGCTCGGGCAGGCGAGCCTTGGGGTCCGGAGCCTGGGCCAGCTCCAAGGCGCGGCGCGCCATGCGGTTTAGGGGTGCCAAGGCCCGCCCCGCAAGCGCATAACCGAGGAGGAGGGAAAAGGCGAGGGCCGCCAAGAAGGCCAAGAGCAACACCGCATCCATTCGGGCCAAGGCCACCTCCACGGTTTCCAGGGAACGGGAGGCCACCAAGACCCCTCCCCCCTCCGCCAGGGCGCAGTACCGCACCTCCCCCCAGGTGGCGCACCCCAACGCCACCCTGGGGGGAGGGGGAAGGGCAGGTCCCCGACGGTCCACGAGCCTGCCCTTCTGGTAGAGGTAAAGCCCAAGGTCCGGCGGCAGGGCCTCCCCCTCCCCCTCCAGGCGGAGCGCGCCGTTCTCCTCGTTGACCAGGGAGCGGGCCACCCCAAGGGCCTCCCGAAGCGTGACGTCCACGGCTCCAAAAAGGCTCGCCCTCACAGCGAAGTGGAGGTACAGGCCGAGCCCCCCCAGGACCAGGGTCAGGAGCAGGGCGTAACTTAAGGCAAGCCTCAGGCGGAGGCTCATCCCTGGAAGCGGTATCCCCGTCCCCGTTCGGTGAGGATGGCGTCCTCGGCCAACTTGCGCCGCAGGCGGTAGACGTAGACGTCCACCACCTTGGGGTCCACGCTCTCCTCCCCCGCCCAGACCTTTTCCAGCAAAACCTCCCTGGGGTAAATGCCCCCGGCGTTTAGGGCGAGAAAGGCCAGCAGGGCGTACTCCTTGCCCGCAAGGCTCACTTCCCGGCCCTCCCAGTAGGCCCGCCTTCCCTCCAGGTCCAGGGTTAGGCGGCCCCGCACCACCAGGTTTTGCGCTTCCCCATGGGCCCGGCGCAAAAGGGCCCGAACCCGGGCCCGAAGCTCCTTGAGGTGGAAGGGCTTGGGGAGGTAGTCGTCCGCCCCCGCCTCCAGACCCTCCACCCGATCCTCCACCTCGCCGCGGGCGGTCAGCATCAACACGGGGAGCCTCTGCTCCCCCCGTAGCTTCCGCAAGAGGGCGAAGCCGTCCATTCCCGGGAGCATAACGTCCAGTACAGCAAGATCGTAAGGGAAAGTGGCAAGGAGTCCCAAGGCCTCCTCCCCCGTGGTCACCCAGTCCACCGCATAGCCCTCCGCCTCGAGGACCTCCCGCACCAGCTCCCCCACCCTGGGGTCATCTTCCACCAAAAGGACCCGCATCCTGCCCCTTCCACAGCCACCTCAGGCCGAGAAACCAGGCGGTGGTGAGCGCCCAACCCGCCAGCACGTCCGAGGGGTAGTGCACCTGCAGGTAGAGCCGGGATAGGGCCACCAGAAAGGCCCACACGAGCCCAACCGCCAGGGCCACCCGGGCCCGGGACCCGCCCTCCTCCAGGAGCCAGTAGAGCGCCAAGGCCAAGGCCAAGCCGGCCATGGCGTGCCCCGAGGGGAAGCTGTAGTCGGACTCCGGGGCAAGTTGCGGGAAGAGGTGGGGGCGGGGACGGGCGAAGAAAACCTTGGCCACGAGGTTAAGGGCTTCGCTCCCCCCCAGGAACACCAGGAGGATGGGCCAGGGCCGCCCCCGTCGGTAAGCCCAAAGGAGAAGGGCCAAGGACCCCAGCACCACGAGAGGCGGGGATGCGGTCCAGGAGAGGGCGAAGGCCAGGGTGTCCCCCAGGGGGCTCTGGCGCCCGTGAAGCCAGGCCAGGACTGCCCCGTCAAAGGCAAAGCCTTGCTTTCGAAAGACCCCTTGGGCCAGGACCGCAAAAAGCGCCAAGGACAGGAGCAACCCACCGTACAGGGCCGCAAGGGGAAGCCTGGAGCGTTGTGAACCCCTCACCTCCATAGCCTACCGCCCTCTGGGACCCTGGCCCAGGTAGGCCCCGGTTCGGGCGTCCAGGATCGCCTGAACCTGGCTAAAGTCCATGCGCAAGACGGGCCTCCCGCCCCAGATCTGGTACGCCACCTGCTCCGGGAACTCCCGGGTCTTCAGGGCTTTCTGGGCGGACTTCACCGCCTCCCCAAGGGGGACCCCCGGGGGCTCCCTGAGCCAAGCCCTGGCCCCAAGGGCTCTTTCCCTCAAGGGCTTGGCCCCCAAGACCCTTCCCGTCATACCGTCCACGTACACCTGGAGCAGACGGCGCCCCTTGGCCAGGTCCACGGCGTACCGGGGCTGGCCCTGGGACCAGGACAAGGAGATCTCCTCCGCAGGCGTGGGAATCCGGGACCAAGCCTGGGCGGCCCGCACCGCCTCCATGAACCCAACCCGGGGCAGGCCCTGGGCCAGGGCCAAGCCCCAAACGAGCATCCCCAGCAAGAACGCCTTCCGCATCGCCCCCTCCTGACCGGGGGGAGACCCAGGGGTGTCCCTGGGTCTCCCCCCTCACCCCTTATTCGCCTTCCTCCACGCCCTCGCCCTGACCGCCCTCTTCCTCGTGGTTCTCCTTGGAGCCCTTACCCTCGCTCCCCACCGCTTCCCGGTGGAGAACCTTCCCGGTCCCCGCATCCACCTTCACCTCTTGCCCCGCCAAGACCACCTCCCAGACCAGGTACCCGTTCTCGTTCCCCAAGGATACCTGAGTGGGAGCCGCCGTGGTGCCCAAGGCCTGCTGGGCCGCCTTCACCGCCTCCTCGGCGGTGACCTTGGCCAGGGCCTGGTAGGCGGCGGACTCCTGGTCCTCGTTGCCGTATTCCTGGGTCACCGGGATAGACCCCTGGTAGGCCGGGGCCTGCGCGCCCCCTTGACCCTTCGGCCCCATCTGGGCCACGGCCAAAACGCTCAAGGCCAACACACCCACACCCGCTGCCAGCATCTTCCTCATCGCTTCCTCCTTTGCCCCGGGGGTCCTGCCCCAAGGGCCCCTTCACCCTAGGGGGAGAAGGTAACAAGGAGGTAAACACTTTGGGCTAAACCAGGGCCCAGATGTGCGCCTGGTAGAGGCGGGGCGTTCGGGAGAAGCCCAAGCCCCACCGCGGTCCATGCTCGGGCAGGGGGGCTTAAGGACGCCCAAGGGGAAGGGGGCTAGCGCTTCCCTGGGAGGGGGGAAAGGCGAGGCTTAGGCCCTCACCCTGGGGGAGGGCCTAAGGCGCCCATGTGCGTCTTGGCGCACCAGGTTATCCTGACATCGGGGTGTGACCTTGGATCCCGTACGTTTGATCTCCCTGCTCTCCTACCCTGGCCTTTTCCTGATACCGGCCGCCGAAACCGGCCTGCTCCTCGGATTCTTCCTTCCCGGGGATAGCTTTCTCGTGGCCGTGGGCATCCTGGCTGCGGGAGAGGTTCTGAGGCTGGACTGGGCCCTCGCTCTCCTCTTTCTCGGGTCATACCTGGGCCACCAGCTGGGCTACCTTTGGGGCAGGCGGCTTGGGGAGGGCCTGGTTCGGCGCATGCGCCCCGAGCACTTCCGCAAGACCCGGGCCTTCCTGGCCCGAAGGGGAACCCTGGCCCTCGTCCTAGCCCCCTTTATCCCCGTGGTCCGCACGGGCATGCCCTTTGTGGCGGGCGCCTTTCGCATCCCCTACCCCCGCTTTGCCCTGCTCTCCCTCGTGGGTTCCTTGCTCTGGACCCAAGGAGTCACCCTGCTGGGGTATTTCCTGGGCCGTAGCGTTCCCCACGTGGACCGCTATCTCCTGCCGCTGATCCTGCTCGTGGTGGGCCTCTCGCTCCTTCCCCTAGCCTGGGGGCGAAAGGGAACAGGGTGAAACCGACCCCTTCCTAGGCCGCCCCTGTGGGGCCCTGGGCCAGGTTTCATCGCCCTTTCAGGAGGAGGGCCTACGCTCTTCATTGGAGGTGAGCGGATGAAGCGAGTCCTGTTGCTCTCCCTTCTCCTTTCGGCCCTCGGGTTGGCCCTGGCTGGGGTTTCCGTTTCCCCCTCCTTGCCCAAGGCCCTCGAGGGGAAGTCCTGGCCCCAAGGCACGCAGTTCGCCCTCCTGGACGCCAACGGGAACGTGGTGTGGCAACCCGGTCAACCGACCGACCACCTGTCCCAGGCGGCGGTGCTACGCATCACCCTTCCGGACGGGAGCGTGTACCAGGTGGCGGTGAAGGTGGTGGGCCAGGGGCGGGGCCTGGGCGAGGTGAAGCTCACGGTGGACGGCAAGCTGGTCCCGCTACCGGAACTCCTGCGCGCCAAGGGCTTCACCGTGGACGCAAACGGCAACCTGGTCAAGAAGGGGCAGTCGGAAGAGGGTGCCCAGGGGCGCGGGCATGGGGAGGGGCACCCGCCCGCCCAACCGCCCAAGGGCAAGGGCAAGTAGCCCAACCGCATGGACCCGCCGGGCCCCCTCCCGGCGGGGTTTCCCTTGGGCCAGGCCCCTCGCCCATCCCTCCAGGGCCCCAGCGACCCTTACCGCCGCAACCAGCCTCGGAACCCCGCTGGAACTCAAGACGGCGGTTGGGGGGCGCCCGGTCCGGTGGAGGGCGGCACCTGGGATGCCTTGCCCTTGGGCGCCAAGCCGGCCGGGAACGGGCCCCACCGAGCCAAGGCGGGGTAAGCGGGCGGAGGGACGGGATGGAAGCTTCTGAAGGAAAATTCATCTCGCCTCCAGGTTAACCCCGTACCATGGGAGTGAGGAGGTGACCCATGGGTAAAATTCGCTCGGCTTTGCTTCTGGCGGCGCTCGGCCTGGCGGGTGGCCTGGTTTGGTGGGCCTGGGAGCGGGGGGACGGGCAAAGTTTCCCCACCCAGGCCAGCAACCCCGCCGCCGGGCCCCAAGGCCTCCTCCCGGACGAGGCCAACACGGTGGAGATCGCCGCCAAGTACGGGCCCGGGGTGGTTCTGGTGCAGAGCTACGTGCCAGGGCAGGCGTTGCCCCGCAACCTACCGCCCCAGTTCGCCCCCTTCTTCGCCCCCTTCCTCCAACCCCCGCAGGTGGGGACGGGCTCGGGCTTCTTCGTGGACCCCGAGGGCCACATCCTGACGAACTACCACGTGGTCCAAGGGGCGGAGCGGATAGAGGTCCGGCTCCAAGGCAATCCCCAGGCCTACCCCGCCAAGCTTGTGGGCGCCGTGCCCGCCTTGGACCTCGCCCTCCTCAAGGTGGACGCCAAACCCCCGGCGGTCCTCCCCTTAGGGGACTCCGATCGCCTCCTGGTGGGCCAGAAGGCCATCGCCATCGGCAACCCCTTCGGGCTGGAGTTCACCGTGACCACAGGGGTGATCTCCGCCATCCGCCAGAACCCCGGAGCGGTGGACCCGTTGGTGCCCAAGCTCATCCAAACGGATGCCCCCATCAACCCCGGCAACTCTGGGGGACCCCTCCTGAACTCCCAGGGCGAGGTGGTCGGGGTGAACACCGCCATCCTTTCCCCCACGGGACAGGTGGGGGCTCCCCAGTACTCGGGCATCGGTTTCGCCATCCCCATCAACCTGGTAAAGGAGTGGCTACCCGCCATGCGGGCGGGCAAGCAGGTGAGCGAGGCGGAAATCCTGGCCAAGCGCCCCCGCATCGGCGTGGAGGTCGTGCCCTTAAGCGCCCTGCCGCCCAGCCTTCGGGCCCAGTACGGCCTGCCCGAGCAGGGCCTCTTGGTGCAACGGGTCACCCCGGGCCTGCCCGCCCAAAAGGCCGGGATCAAGGGGGCCAGCCGCTTCGTGGACCTACAGGACCCCGTAAGCGGTCAGGTCGTCCAGGTGGGTGTGGACGGGGATGTGCTAATGGAGGCTAACGGTAACCCGCTCACGCAGCCCACGGACCTGCAGAACCTCCTCGCCAACCTCAAGCCGGGCCAAGCCGTGAGCCTCAAGGTGTGGCGGCAAGGGCGGACCTTTGAGGTGCGGGTTACGCCCGCCGGGGGTGGGCAGTGAACCCTTCGGACCTCCTCAACGCCCTCTTCTGGCTCTTCCTCATCTTCACGTTCCTGAGCCCCTACCTGCAACGGCAGGCCCTCGAGGCCGCCCGCACCCGCCAGATCCTGGCCCTGGAGAAGCGGCGGGGTAGCCGGGTCATCACCCTGATCCATCGGCAGGAGGCCATCAGCCTCCTCGGGATCCCGGTGGTGCGCTACATAGATGTGGACGACTCGGAGGAGGTCCTTCGGGCCATCCGCCTGACCGACCCCCAGGTGCCCATCGACCTGGTGCTCCACACCCCAGGGGGCTTGGTTCTGGCGGCGGAGCAGATCGCCCTGGCCCTCCTGCGCCACCCGGCCAAGGTGACGGTCTTCGTACCCCACTACGCCATGTCCGGGGGCACCCTGATCGCCTTGGCGGCGGACGAGATCGTCATGGACGAGAACGCCGTCCTGGGGCCGGTGGATCCCCAGATCGGCGAATACCCAGCGGCAAGCCTCCTGGCCTTGCTCCAGACCAAGCCCGTGGACAAGATCGAGGACGCCACCCTGATCAAGGCGGACATCGCCGCCAAGGCCATGCGCCAGGTGGCGGAGGTGGCGGAAAAGCTCCTCGCCAAACACATGGACCCCGAAAGGGCCCGCACCACCGCCCGCCTCCTCTCCCAGGGCACCTGGACCCACGACTACCCCATCACGGTGGAGGAGGCCCGGGGGCTGGGCTTACCCGTGTCCACCGCCATGCCCCGGGAGGTGTACGCCCTCATGGAACTCTACCCCCAAACCCAGATGCGCCGTCCCAGCGTCCAGTACGTGCCCATGCCCTACAGCCGGAGGGGTCCATGAAAACCCCCCGCTTGGACACCCTCCTCTCCCTCATGACCCTCCTCCTGGTGGGGCTAGGGTTTACCAGCATCTACTTCGCCATAGACGATCTGCGGCAACGCATGGGAACCTCCCCGGGCCTAGGCCCCGTGGCGGGGGGTGGCGCCGCCCCCAACTACCCCTCCCTTCCCGCCGACTTCCCCGAATCCTTGGACCAGGTGGTGGCCTTGGGAAAGGAGATTTTCCTAAACACCAAGGACCACCCCCTGTCCAAGCCCTATGTGGGGAATAGCCTAAACTGCACGTCCTGCCACCTAAACGGGGGCACCGACCCAAAGGGCCTTACCCTGGTGGGAACGGCCACGGCCTTTCCCGCCTACTCCCCCCGGGAGAAGGTGGTCATCACCCTGCAAAACCGCATCGGTGACTGCTTCATGCGAAGCATGAACGGGACGTTGCCCCCTCTGGGGAGCGGCGTGATGGTGGCCTTGGACGCCTACATCACCTCCTTGTCCCAAGGCCTCCCCATGAAGATGAACCCCAAAAGCCCCACGGGCCCCAAGGCGCTGCGGCCCTTGCAGGTGGACTGGAAGGCGGCCGATCCCGCCCGCGGCCAGGCGCTCTACCAGCAAAGGTGCGCCGTCTGCCACGGACAAAACGGGGAAGGCCAGGTGGGGCCTCCGCTTTGGGGCCCGCATTCCTACAACGCCGGGGCGGGCATGGCCAACTGGCAGAACCTGGCCGCCTTCATCCACGGAGCCATGCCCCTCGGCAACCCCAACCTAACCCCGGAGGAGGCCCGGGACATCGCCGCCTTCGTGGACAGCCAGCCCCGGCCGGACTTCGTCCTTAAGGACCATCTGCCCCCCGCCACCGGGTTGGGCGTCTACACCTCCAAGGTCCTGGACGAGACGAAGAGGGCGGGACCGGTGAAACCATGAGGGGCGAGGCGCCCATCCACCTGGTCGTCCTGGGCATCACGGGCGACCTTTCCCGCAGGCTCCTCTTCCCCTCCCTGGTGGCCCTGCACCAGGCGGGGCGGCTCCCCCCGTTGCGCCTCCTGGGGGTGGGGGCGGAACCTTGGAGCCTCGAGGCGGTGCAGGAGCACCTGGAAGCCTTTCTCCGTCACCGGGGCGGGGTGGACCTAAGCGCATGGCGAGAGCTGAAGGGCTGGATGGCCTACCGCCAGGCGGAGATCTCCACCAAGGGCTTAGGGTTTCTCCGCGGCCTCGAGGGGCCCGCCCTCTTCTACCTGGCCCTCCCCCCTACCCTCTTCCCCAGGGCGGTGCGGGCCCTCGGCGCTTTGGGCCTCGGCCGGGAGCGAAGGGGATGGCGGCGGGTGGTGGTGGAGAAGCCCTTCGGCACCGATCTCGCTTCGGCCCAGGCCCTAAACCTCCTCCTTCACCGCTACTTCCGCGAGGAGCAGGTGCTCCGCATGGACCACTTTCTGGGCAAGGGCGCCGTGCAAAACCTCCTCCACCTGCGGCGGGAAAACCCGGCCCTCGAGGGCCTCTTCAGCCGTCAGGGCACCGCCTATGTGGAGATCACCTACGCCGAAACCCTGGGCCTGGAGGGGAGGGCGCGCTACTACGAAGGAACGGGGGCCCTGAGGGATATGCTACAGAACCACCTCATGCAACTCCTGGCCCTGGTGGCCATGGACCCCCCTGCCCGGCTGGAAGGGAGCTCGCTGCGAGCCGCCCGGGCCGAAGCCCTCAGGGCTCTCCTCCCCGCCCACCCCCAAGGGGCGGTGCGGGGACAGTACCAGGGCTACCGGGATGAGGCGGGGGTCGCCCCAGGCTCGCGGACGGAAACCTTCGCCGCCCTACGCCTCGCCTCCCAAGCCCCCCGCTGGCTCGGGGTCCCTTTCTACCTGCGAAGCGGCAAGCGGCTTGTCCAGGGGCTTGGCCACATCACCCTCTTCTCCCACCCCTCCCCCGAGGGCCGGAGGGGGAGGCTCACCTTCCGGCTCACCCCAAGCGTGGCCTTGGAACTCTCCCTCCTGGGCCCCAGGGGCCGGGAGGAGACCTTGAGCTTTCGCTTGGGCCCCGAACCGGAGTTCGGCGCCTACGAGGAGCTCCTCCTGGCCGCCCTGGAGGGGGATCTCCGCCCCTTCCCCTCGGAGGTGGAGGTGGAGGAGGCATGGCGGGTGGTGGACCCGGTGCTTCGGGCTTGGCGGAGGGGCACGCCGCAGGTCTATCCGCAAGGAAGCGAGGGGCCGAGCCTGGACGGCTTGCTCCTTCCCGGGCACCGGCTCCTCCCTTTAGGGGGTGGCACGTGATCGGGCTCTTGGGACTGGGGCGCATGGGAGGCGGAATGGCGCGCAGGTGGCGCAGGGCGGGGCTTCCGGTGTTGGCCCACGACCCCGATCCGGGGGCCAGGGCCCAGGCCGCAAAGGACGGCGTCGCCGTGGCGGAGAGCCTGGAGGAACTCCTCTCGCGCCTTCCCCAACCCCGCAACCTCTGGCTCATGGTGCCGGCAAGCGCCGTGGAGGAGGCCCTGGAGGCGCTGAAGCCCAAGCTGGTCCCCGGAGACCTGGTGGTGGACGGGGGTAACTCTCCCTACCGCCAGAGCCAGCGCCGCGGGAGCGAGCTTGCCGCCTTGGGCGTGGGGTTTCTCGACGTGGGGGTTTCGGGGGGCCTGTGGGGTGAAGCGGAAGGCTACGGCTTGATGGTGGGCGGGGACAGGGCGCTGATGGAGCGCATCCTCCCCTACCTGAAGGCCCTCGCCCCCGAGGGGGGCCTCGTGCACGCCGGTAAGCTGGGGGCGGGGCATTACGCCAAAATGGTCCATAACGGGGTGGAGTACGCCCTCATGGAGGCCTACGCCGAGGGCATTGAGCTTTTGGCCGCGGCTCATGAGGAGCTGGGTTTGGACCCCAAAGCCGTGGTGGCCGCTTGGCGCCGGGGAACCATCGTGCGCTCCTTCCTTCTAGACCGCTTCGCTGAGGTCCTGGAAGGGGATCTGGAGGTGGAGCCCTTTGTGGCGGACTCGGGGGAGGGCCGCTGGGCCGTGGAGGAGGCTTTGCGCCGTGGCCTCCCCGCGCCTGCCTTGGCCCAGGCCCTCTTCGCCCGCTGGGAGAGCCAGGGCAGGGCTTCCCTGCGCTACCGCCTCCTGGCCTTGGTGCGGCGGGCCTTTGGGGGACACCCGGTGCGGAGGCGCGATGCGGATTGAGGTCTTTTCCTCCCCCGAAGCGGCCCTGGAGGCGGCCTTGGCCTGGCTCCTCGCCCAGCTGGCCCGCAGCCCCAGCGGGGTGCTGGCGGGGGGCGAAACGCCCCTGCCCGTCTACCGGACCCTGGCCCGCCTCGCCCACGGCTACAAGGGCACGCTGTTCCTTTCCGACGAGCGCTGGCTTCCCCCCTCGGACCCGGGGACCAACCTGCACCGGGTAGCGGAGGCCTTGGGCCCTTTGGCCTCCCGGCTCCTCCCCTTCCCCTTGGGCATGCCCCCGGAGGAGGCCCGGTCTTGGATGGAACAGCGCCTAGCTCCCCAACTGCCCTTGGGGTTCGCCCTTCTGGGCATCGGCGAGGACGGGCACACGGCAAGCCTTTTTCCGGGAAGCCCCGCCTTGAGTTCTCCCCACCTGGTGGAGGTGGTCTTGGGCCCCAAGCCCCCGGCCCTCCGCCTCACCCTCACGCCACGGGCCTTTTGGGGCACCCGGGAGGTCCTCTTTCTGGCCCTGGGGGCGGGCAAGCGCCAGGCCCTCCTCCGCCTGGCGCAGGGGGAGGCTCTACCCCCCTTGCAGGTGGCGCACGGGGCCGAGGAAGCTTGGCTGTTCACCGATCAGGAGGTGGCATGATGGAAGCCTTCGGAAAACCCGGCCTACCGCCCACGTGGTCCTCCAGCGCCAAGGACTGGGTGGGAACCGCCTTGGGGCGAAGCCGGCTCTGGTACACCCTGGGAAGGGGCATCCTCAACGAGGTGTACTGGCCCGCCACGGGGATGCCCCAGATCCGGGACCTCGGCTTTCTCGTGGCGGGGGACGGTTTCTGGGTAGAGGTGAAGCGGGCCAACCGCTACCGCCTCCTGGCCGAGCCTTTGCGCCCGGAGGTGGGGGTGGTCCACGAGGGGGAACGCCATCGCCTGGAACTCCGCTTCCTCCCCGACCCCGAGCGGGACGTGCTCCTCATCGCCTATCACCTGGAGGGAGCGGGGCTCAAGCTTTACCCCCTTCTGGCCCCCCACCTGGGGGGTACCGGGTACGGCAACACCGCCGGGGTGGCGGAAGGGGCCCTCCTGGCGGCCAAGGCGGGAAACGCCTTGGCCCTGGTGGGCCCCTTCCAGCGGGGAAGCGCAGGGTACGTGGGCTTCTCGGACGGCTGGCAGGACTTCGCCCGACACGGCCGGATGACCTGGACCTTCCCGAGGGCGGAAGACGGCAACGTGGCCCTGATGGGGGAGCTATCGGAGGCGAAGGGCGTTCTGGCCCTGGCCTTCGCCCCGAGCCCAGAGGGCGCCTTGACCCTGGCGAAAGCCGCCTTGGCGGAAGGCCTCGAGGCCATTCGGGCCCGAGCGGAGGGCGTTTGGGAAGCGGCGCGGGGCGTAGCCCTCCCTGGGGAGGACGCCGAGCTGAAGCGGGAAGCCCTCCTCTCCTACCACGTCCTCCAGGTTCACGGGGACCGTACCTATAAGGGGGCCATGGTGGCCAGCCTCTCCGTGCCCTGGGGGAACCACCGCGACGACCTGGGGGGATACCACCTGGTCTGGACCCGGGACGCGGTGGAGGCCGCCTTCGCCCTCCTGGCCCTGGGTCAGGGGGAAGCGGCCCGGGGAGTCCTGGCCTACCTGGCCGCCACCCAGGATGGCGATGGCCACTGGCCGCAGAACTTCTTCCCCGACGGGCGACCATATTGGCAAGGGGTACAGCTGGACGAAGCCGCACTCCCCCTTCTCCTGGCCTTGCGGATGAAGGAGCAGGGGGACCTGGGAAGCTTGAACGGCGCCGCCCGCCGCATGGCCAGGCAAGCCGCCGCCTTCTTGGCCCGGGAGGGACCCGTGAGCCCCCAGGACCGCTGGGAGGAGAACCCCGGGCTTTCCCCCTACACCCTGGCCCTGACCATCGCCGCCTTGGCGGGAGCGGCCCTCTACAGGTTCCTGGAGGGGGAGGAGGCGGAGTACGCCCTGTCCTTGGCGGACTGCTGGAACGCCAGGGTGGAGGAGTGGTGCTACGTGGAGGGCACCGCCCTGGACCAGGCCCACGGGACCCAGGGCCATTACGTGCGCCTGGCCCCACCGGGCCCCCTGGGGCCAAGGGGCCGAGTGCTCCTGGCCAACCGAGGGGGGGAAAGCCTCGAGGTGGGGGCGCTTTTGGGCTTGGAGTTCCTCTGGTTGGTGCGCTTGGGCCTGAGGGAACCCCACGACCCCAGGGTGCTGGACACCCTCAAGCTGGTGGATGCGCGCTTGCGGGTGGAGCTTCCCACCGGGGTTTTCTACCACCGCTACCCGGAGGATGGCTACGGGGAACACGAGGACGGAAGACCCTTTGACGGTACTGGCCGGGGCCGGGCCTGGCCCCTCCTCACGGGGGAGCGGGGCACGCAGGCGTGGCTTATGGGGGAGGACCCAACCCCCTACCTGAGGAGCATGGCCCGGGGAACGGGCCCAGGGGGCCTCATCCCGGAGCAGGTCTGGGACGCCCCGGCCATACCGGAGCGGAACCTTTTTCCCGGCAAGCCCACGGGAAGCGCCATGCCCTTGGTCTGGGCTCACGCTGAGTACCTAAAGCTCTACCTCGCCTGGACGCGGGGGGAGGGACCGGTGGAGCGGCTGGGCCGGGTGGCGGAGCGCTACCTCCGGGGGGCGAAGCCGCGGGTGCGCCACTTCCGCCTCGAGGTCCCCTTGACCCACCTGGGGGAAGGGGAGCGGCTTTTGGTGGAAGCGCGCAAGCCCTTCCGCCTGCACCTAGGGGTGGACGGGTGGAAGGAGGTGCGGGACCTGAACTCCCTACCCCTGCCCTTTGGCCTCCACGGGGTCCTGGTGGACCTCGAGGACCACGCCGAACTCAACTTCACCCTGTACTATCCCGAGGAAGGGCGCTGGGAAGGGAAGGATTACCGCGTGCAACGGAGGTGAAGATGGAGCGGGAAGACCCCAAGCTGCAACAGGAGCGCCGGCTCATCCTAGGGCTAATCGGCACAAGCGTGGGCTTCGCCACCCTTTCGGCCTTACTGGTGGCCAGGGACCTGATTCCCCCAGCATCCCGGTCCCCCGACAAGTTGCCACCCCAGGTGGGCGACTTCCTCGTTTACGCCACCGGGCACAACCAGGGCACGCCCATTGACCCCCAAAGCCTCCCCTTGGGTGGCCCCATGGTCTTGGCCTACCCCATGGAGCCCAAAACGGGCACGGTGCGGAGCGGGGACCCCAGAAATACCCTCCTCGCCCTCCGCCTGGACCCAAACCGCATGGCCCCCCTGGTCAAAGCCCATGCCGCGGGAGACCTCGTGGTCTACTCAGCGGTGTGCACCCATCTGGGCTGCATCGTCAGCCTGTGGCACGCAGGCCAAGAGGTCATGCAGTGCCCCTGCCACGGGGGCGAGTACAACCCCTTCACGGACCAGGTGGTGGCGGGCCCCCCGCCCCGCCCCATACCCTTGCTTGCGGTGGCGGTGCAGGGTGGGCGCGTCGTGGTCACCGGACCCTTTACGGGACCCGTGGGGGTGCAAAACGGGTAACCTTAAGGCCATGGGGGAACTTGCCTTCACCCTCGGCGTGTTCGGGGGCAGCCTCTTGGCGGGACTTTTGGGAAGCCTCACCGGGCTGGGGGGCGGGGTGGTGCTGGTGCCCCTCTTGGTGCTCGCCTTCAAGGTGGACCTGCACCACGCCCTCGGAGCCTCCTTGGTCTCCGTGGTCGCCACCAGCAGCGGGGCAGCCGCAGCCTACGTCCGGGAAGGGTACATTAACCTGCGCCTAGGGATGTTTTTGGAGACGGCCACCACCCTGGGGGCCCTCCTGGGGGCCAACCTTCTTGGGGTGTTGCCCAAGCGGTGGGTGGCCGTTCTCTTTGGGCTGGTCCTCCTCCACTCCGCCTATCTCTCCTTCCGATCCCGGCACCAGGACCAACCCCTTCCGCCAACCGCCTCCCACCCCTTGACGGCCAGGCTCCGGCTTGGTGGCCGCTACCCAACCCCCCGAGGCGAGGTCGCCTACGGCGTGCGCCGGCTTCCCCAGGGTTTTCTCCTCATGGTTCTCGCAGGCGCCCTTTCGGGGCTTTTGGGCATCGGTTCCGGCGCCCTAAAGGTGCTGGCCATGGACCGGGTCATGGGCCTGCCCTACAAGGTTTCCACCACCACCTCCAACTTCATGATCGGGGTGACAGCGGCGGCCAGCGCCGGGCTCTACTTCCGTCGCGGCTACGTGGACCCCTGGGTGGCCTTTCCCGTGGTGCTCGGGGTCCTCCTGGGTGCCTTTTTGGGAGCGCGCCTCCTGCCCGGAACCCCCACACCGCGGCTCAGGCTTGTCTTCGCCCTGGCCATCGCTGCCCTGGGAGTGCAGATGCTCGTGCAGGGGGTGAGGGCGTGAGGACACGGGAGGCCCTCCTCGCCTGGGTACTCCGCCTGGGAGTGGCCCTGGCCGCCTTGCTCCTAACCCTGGGGGGGCTCGGCCACGTGGGCTTCTTGGGCCTAGGACCGCGCCTGGCGGAGGGCTTGGCCTGGGCGGGGCTATACGTCCTCGTCCTTACCCCCGTGACCCGGGTGGCGCTAGCTACTTTCCTCTTCGCCACCGAGGGGGATTGGACCTTCGTGGGCATCACCCTTTTTGTGCTCATGGTCCTCCTCCTAAGCCTCCTCGGCCTCCTCACGTAAGGCGTGCGGACGGCGAACCCCTGAGGGATGGGGGCGCGCCCCTAGCACGCCCCTTTGGGATGCAGACTTGACTGCTATTCCGCCGCATACAACCCCAGGAACTTGAGGGCGGAGAGGGGATGGAAGGAGAACGCCTCCAGGGCCGCCTTCTTCCCCCTCACCCAGAAGGAACCGTTCTCCGTCGCCCACCGCCCCCAAGGAGGCCAGAAGCCTCCGCTGGGCCTCCGCCTCCCTCCCCTCACCTGGGCCAGGGTGGTCCGCAGGTGCAGGGCCAAGACCCACCAGAGCCGCGCCTGGGGGGATTGTCCCGTGCGGCTCCCCCTTAGGGTCTTCCCCTCCACCACCCACGCTTCACCCAGTTGGGCTTGGGGGAAGAGGGAGAGGAGGGCCTTTTGCAGGCCTTCGGCCCGAAAGGGAGTATTGCCGATTCTTGCCCCGGGGGTCGGGGGCTTGGGCCAGGGACAGGTGGGAGGGGAAGGGGTCTTCCGTCGGGTTTCGCGGGAGGGCCTCGGTTCGGCGGTGGACGAGCTTGGGGAAGGCGCGGAAGAGGAGCAAGGCGAGGTAGAGGGCGTGGGGGTAGCGCCAGGGTCCCCCCCCTTCGGCCCGTGGGGGTGGGAGGGGCCACCTCCTGGGCGAGGCGGAGGCAGTGGGTGAGGACCTCTTTGGGGCTCGGTTCTCGCCGGGGAAAGCCGCGCTTGCCCATGGCGCTAGGGCGCGTAGACCATACGGATTTTGAAAGGCAAGCCCACCCGAGGTTGACGACGCAGCAGGAAGTAGATAGGATTGCTATATGTCAATATCACCATATGTGGAAGGAGGAATACATGCCGAGCCCCTTGCATCGCTATAAGGCGGAGTTTTTTAAAGCCCTGGCCCATCCCTTGCGCCTGGCTATTCTGGACGCCTTGCGGGAGGGGGAAAAGACGGTCACCGCCCTGCAGCGGGAACTTGGGGTGGAGCAGCCTGCTGTTTCCCGGCAGCTGGCCTTCTTGCGGGACCGGGGGCTAGTGGAGGTAAGGCGAGAAGGGGCGCTCGCCTACTACCGGACCAAGGACCCCGAGGTCTACGCCTTCTTGAACCTGGGGCGACGCATTTTTGAGCGCCACGTGCAATCGGAGCGGGCTCGCCTGGAGGCCCTCGAGGGGGAAAGGTGAGCGCCTGGCTCGTGGGAAGCTGGCTCGCCCTGGCGCTGGCCAGCCTCCTCGGGTTCCGGAACCCCGGGTCCCTCCTGTACGGCTTGGCCCTAGGGGTGGCCGGGGCCCTCTCCATGGTCCGGGGAGGCCTGGCCTGGGGGTATGGCGGCCAGGCCTCCGGGTTTTTCCACCTGCTCCTCGGCCTTCTCACCCTGGCCCTCGCCCTCTACGTCCCCGCCTACCTGGCCCACCACCCCAGGGCTGCCCGGGCCTACGCCCTCCTCGTCCCCCTCTTCATAGGGGTCTTGGCCGGGGTGATGGTGGTTCCGCCCGGGCTTCCCTTCTTGTTCCTGTGGGAGGGGATGGCACTCCTGGGCTATCTCCTCATCGGGCTGGAAGGCCCTCAGGCCGAGGCGGGAGCTCGCGCCTTCTTTCTGGCTAGCCGCCTGGGGTCCGCTGGGCTTTACCTGGCCTTCTTGGGCCAGGTAACCCTACCCAGGGACTGGCTCTGGGCTGGGATCCTCCTGGGCTTCGGCGTGAAGGCGGCCCTGTTCCCCTTCCACCCGTGGCTTACCGTGGCCCACCCCGTTGCCCTGAGCCCGGTGTCGGCGCTCCTTTCCTCGGCCATGACCAAGCTGGGGCTTTATGGGCTCTACCAGGCGCAGCTCTGGTTCGGCCCCCCTCCCGCGTGGGCAGCCTGGACCCTGGTGGTGTTGGGGTTACTGGGGGGCGTGTACGCCTTGGTGCGGGGCCTTGGCGAGGAGGACCTGAAGGGGGCCCTCGCCTACTCTAGTGTGGAGAATCTGGGCCTCATGCAAGCGACCCTCGGAGCCTACTTCCTCACCCAGGCTCCCCTCTTCCTTTACGCCTTCTTCCTCCATCAGCTTTCCCATGCCCTTTTCAAGGGGCTTCTCTTCCTGGCGGCGGGGGCCTTGCCGGAGCGGCGTCTCTCCCGGCTCGGGGGCCTCTGGCGCCTGGACCCAGGCCTGGGGGCTTTGGTCCTTTTGGGCATGGCCGTGGGAGCCGGGCTTCCCCCCGGGCCCCTCTTCCTGGCCGAGTGGTCGGCCTATAGGGGCTTCCTGCAGGCCCCGGGCTTTCTGCCCCTGGCGGTGGGGGTGCTGGCCTTGGTGGGGGGATTGGCTCTTTATTTCTACGTCCGCCTCTTCGGTCTGGCCTTCTTGGGCCTTGCCAGGGCCCAAACGGCGGTCCACCTGGATGGGGGCATGCGCCGGGGACTGGGCCTCCTAGCGGTGGCTTTACTCCTCCTTGGGCTATTCCCGGGGTTCGTGCTCCGGCCCCTGGGGGCTACCTTTTATCCCAATGGTGCCCTCGGGCTGGCCCTCCTTGCCCTGGCGTATCCCCTCTACCGCTGGCTCAAGGCCCGGCCGCACCGGGACTACGGCACCTGGGACTGCGGCCATGCGCCCTTGGAGCCCCGTATGCAGCCCAACGGCTTAGGGTTCGCCGCTCCCGCCCTGTACCTCTTCCCCTTCGTCCGGCTTCGGGTGGGCGAGCGGCCAGCCTTGGAGGAACCGTTGATCGAGGCCTACCAGGGGATTGGCGGCGGCTACGCCCGCTTGGCCCGGGCCCTCCAGTCCCTCCAGTCCGGGAGCATCCACCTGTACCTGCTCCTTCAGCTGCTCGCCCTGGTGGCGGTCTTGGGGGTGGTGTTGCGGTGACGGCCCTCTTTCTCCTGCTCTTCGCCCCGCTCTTTGGCGGGAGCGTGAAGTGGCTCAAAGCGAGGTTGACCCATCGGCAAGGAGCAAGCCCCTTCCTGGAATACCGAAACCTTGCCAAGCTTTGGCGCAAGGCCTGGGTGCGCCCCCTGGCCAGCAGCCCCGTCTTCCTCCTGGGCCCGGCCTTGGCCCTGTTGGGGAGCGCCTTAGCAGCGAGCTTTCTGCCCATCTTGCCGGGGCTCGGCTTCCCCGGGGACTTTCTCCTGGCGCTATACCTTCTGAATTTGGGCCGCTTTTTCCAGATGCTCGCCGCCCTGGACGCTGGAAGCGCCTTTGGAGCCCAAGGGAGCTACCGCGAGGGGGTGGTGACCCTCTTGGCCGAGCCGGGAACCCTCATGGCCCTGGCGGCGGCGGTGAGGCTGGGGCAGGGGAGTAGCCTGCAGGGCTTGCCGGTCCTGGGTGGGGAAAACGCCCTGGTGCTGACCCTGGTCCTCGCTTCCTTGGCCGTGGCCTTACTGGCGGAGGGGGCGCGAATGCCTGTGGACGACCCCACCACCCACCTGGAGCTGACCATGATCCACGAGGCCCAGCTCCTGGATCACAGCGGCCCTCTCTTGGCGCTCTACGAGCTGGCCGCCTCGGTCAAGATGCTCTTTTACGCCGCGGGAATGTCCGTGCTCTTGCCGGGCCCGCGGCTTCTTGTCTTCTTGGCGGTTTCGGGGGCGTGGGCGCTGGCCCTCGCCTACCTGGAAACCTACGGGGTGAAGCTTCGCTACTTAAGGCTCCCCGACTTCCTTTCCTACAACACCCTCTTCGGGGCGCTGGCGCTTTTGGGGGCGATATGGATGGGGTAAACGTGCTCGTCCTTGCGGTTTTGGGAACGGGGTTTCTCATGGTGAGCCGGCGGAGCCTGGACGCCATTATCCGGCTCTATGCGTTACAAAACGTTCTCTTGGCCCTGGTGTCCTTCGGGCTGGCGCGAGGGGAGCCCCACTTTGTCCTGGCCGGGCTAGCCCTGTTCCTCATCAAAGGGATCGCCATCCCTTACTACCTCTTCTGGCTGTTGGACCGCCTCGAGGTGAGCCATGAGGTGGAGGGCTACCTCTCCGTCTTCCTCACCCTGGTTCTGGCGGGCGTCCTCACCGCCCTGGCCTTCCGCGTGGGCAGGGTCTTCCTCCTCCCCGGGGCGCCCCTCCCCGAGGGCGTGCCCGTGGCGCTAAGCCTTGTCCTCTTGGGGGCACTTTCCATGGTGGCGCGGAAGAAGGCCATCAGCCAGGTGCTGGGGTTCTTGGCCCTGGAGAACGGGGTCTTCCTCCTGGCCCTGGCGGAAAGCCACGGCCTGCCTCTTTTTGTGGAGTTGGGCGTGGCCTTGGACGCCTTTGCCGCCGTCTTCCTGGCAGGCATCCTCCTCTTCCGCATCAAGGGGGAGCTCGGGCACCTGGACACCGCCCGTATGCGGGCGCTAAGGGGGTGAGGCGTGCTGTATGTGCTCCTGTTCCTCCCCGCTCTGGTCTTCTTGGGCGGGCGGCGTCCGGAACGGCTTGCCTTCCTGTCCCAAGCCGTGCCCTTGGCGGCGGTGCTCCTTTCCCTGGCCCTCCTGGGCCAGGCGGCGGGGCCTTTGCGGCTGGACGCCGTGGGCCTTTTCTACCTGGCCCTCACCGATCTGCTTTACGCCCTGGTGGCCCGGTTTGCCCGGGGCTACTTCCCGCGAGAAGAGGCCTGGCGCTTTTACGGAGCTGGGGCCCTCTTCCTTCTCGCCGCCCACGGGGCGTACCTGGCCCAAAACCTGGGGTTCTTGTGGGTCTTCGTGGAGGGGAGCACCCTGGCCTCCGCCCTCCTCGTCTACCACACGGGAGGGGCCAGGGCCCTCGAGGCCACTTGGAAGTACCTGATGCTGGGGAGCGTGGGCATCGCCTTTGGGCTTTTGGGGGTGATCCTGGTCTACGCCCTTTTGCGCGGGGCCACCTTGGACTGGGGGCAAGCTCGGACGCTCATGGCCACCGTGGACCCGAACGGGTTCAGGGTGGCCTACGCCTTCTTGCTGGTGGGGTTCGGTACCAAGGTGGGCCTTTTCCCCCTCCACACCTGGCTCCCCGATGCCCACGCCGAGGCCCCGGGGCCCGCCTCCGCCCTGCTTTCCGGCACCCTCTTGAACGTGGCCTTTTACGCCCTGCTCCGCTACACCGCCTTGGCCCAGGCGGCGGGCCTCTTTCCCTTCGCCCAGGGCCTCCTCCTCGCATTCGGCCTCTTAAGCCTCTTGGGGGCTGGGCTTCTCCTCTACGGACAGAAGGAGTACAAGCGGCTTCTCGCCTACTCCAGCGTGGAGCACATGGGCCTTGCGGTCTTTGCCTTGGGCCTGGGCCTGCCCTGGCTCGCCCTCTTCCACTCCCTGGCCCATTCCCTGGCCAAGACCCTGGCCTTCTTGGGGGCGAGCGGGGTCTATGCCCTCACCCACGCCCGGGAGGTGGGGCGGGTGGGCGGCCTTTTCCTGGGAATGCCCGCCCTGGGCGTGCCCTTGGTCCTGGCCCTGGCGGCCCTGGGCGGGTTGCCGCCTTTTCCCCTTTTCTTCGCCGAGGTCCAGGCGGTGGCCGCTGCCTGGCGCTGGCCTGCCCTCGGCCTTTTGTACCTCTTGGGGCTGGGGCTGGCCTTCGCCGGTCTTCTTGGGCCCATGACCCGCATGGGTTTCGGGCCGGGCCAGCTACCCCGGTCCAGGCCCTTGGCCTGGGGCTCCCTTTGGCTCTTGCTGGGCGCCCTTGTGCTCTTAGGGCTTTTTCCGCCGGTGGGGCTTTTGAAAACCCTGGAGGGGGTGCTGTGGACGAGGTGAAAAACGCCCTGCGCGAGGGTCGGCCCGTGGCCATGTTTCCCGATGGGGATCGGGTGGCTTTGGTGGTGGAGGTGGGGGGAGCGCTTTCGGTCTACCGCTACGGGGGCGCCGGGCGGTTTCCGAGCCTCGCCGCCGAGTTCCCCGCCCTGGACTGGTTTGAGCGGGCGCTTTGGGAGCGGGGTCTGGTGGTGGAGGGCCACCGGGACCTCAAGCCCCTGCGGCGCCACGACCTGCCCTACGCCTTTCTTAGGTTCCCTGAGCTCCACGAGGTGCCCGTGGGGCCGGTCCACGCCGGGATCATCGAGCCGGGCCACTTCCGTTTCAGCGTCCTCGGGGAACGCATCGTCCACCTCGAGATCCGCCTCGGCTATCAGCACAGGGGCCTGCTTTCCCTGTTGCCTGGGGCCGGCCCTGAGCGCGCCCTTCTCTTGGCGGAAAGGGCGGGCAGCGAACCCGTGGCCCACGCCCTGGCCTTCGCCGAGGCCTGGGAGGGGGCGCTCGGGCGGGCGGCCCCGCCCCGGGCCCAGGCCCTTCGCCGGGCGGCCTTGGAGCTGGAGCGCGCCTTTGGCCACCTTGGGCACCTGGCTGGGCTTTTCACCGACATCGGCTACGCCTACGGGGCCACGCAGGTGGGACGGATCCGCGCCCTCCTCCAGGGGGAGATGGACCGCCTCACGGGGCACCGCTACGGCCGGAACTTCCTCCGCGTGGGGGGGGTGTGGCGGGAGGGGAGGGTGGACCTCGAGGCCCTCGCCCGCTACCGGGAGGAGCTGGCCCGCCTCCTTCCCCGCCTTCTGCGCCAGCCGCCTGTGCTGGACCGGATGCGGTACGTGGGCGTGGTGCGCCGGGTGGAGGCGGAAGCCCTAGGCTTTGTGGGCCCCACGGCCCGGGCCAGCGGCGTGGGCCGGGACCTGCGCCAGGACGATCCCCTCTACCCCGGCTTCACCCCGGTGGTCCGCCAGGGAGGGGACGTCTTGGCCCGGGCCCAGGTCTACGCCGAGGAAGCGGTGGCGGCCTTGGACCACGCCCGCGGCTTCCTTTCCCGCCTGCCGGAGGGCCCCCTGGCCTGGGACCCAGCCCCTGGGGAGGGGGAAGCCATGGCCCGGGTGGAGGCGGGCCGGGGGGAGGTCTTCTGGTTCGTGCGCATCGAGGAAGGGCGGGTGGTGGCGGCGGAAGGGGTGGACCCGTCCTTCAAGAACTGGCGGGCCCTGGAGCTGGCGGTGCGGGGGGAGGGGCTCCCTGACTTCCCCCTCTGCAACAAGTCCTTTGACCTTTCCTACGCCGGGAACGACCTCTAGGGGGGAAGATGAGCCTGTGGAAGAGCTTGCGCATCGGCCTTTTGACGAGAAGACTGGAGGAACTCCTAAAGGTCCCGGCACACGCCTTCGGCTTTCCCCTCCTCAGGCCTGGGGGGCTGGAGGCGGCGCGGAGAAGGGGCCTCCTGGCCCTTTGCCCCAGCGGGGCCTTTTTTGAGGAAGAGGGCGTCTTCGCTTTGGACCTGGCGCGGTGCGTGGGGTGCGGTCGGTGCGCCTTGGCGTACCCGGAGGCGGTGGGGGAAATGCGCTCCTTGGCAGTGGCGGTCACCCGGAGGGAGGACTTGGTGCAGCGGGTGGACCTGGCGCGCCAGCGCTTCCTGGACCCGGGCCCCCCACCTCCCCCCAGGCCCGAGCTCGCCCTCCCCACCCTGGCTTTCCGGGAGGTTAGCGCCGGGGACACCGGCCTCGCCGATTCCGAGGTGGCCCTCCTCGGCAACCCCTTCCACGACATGGGCCGCTTCGGCTTCGCCGTGGTGGCCTCGCCGCGGCATGCAGACGCCTTGGTGGTCACCGGTCCCGTGAGCCGCAACATGGCCGAGGCCCTGCGGCGCACCTACGAGGCCATGCCCGAGCCCAAGGGGGTGGTGGCGGTGGGGAACGAGGCCATCGCGGGCGGGATGTTTGCCGGGAGCCCGGCGGTGGTGGGCGGGGTAGACCGGGTGGTGGCGGTGGACGTTTACGTGCCCGGGGATCCCCCACGGCCCGGCGCCATCCTTTTTGGACTCCTGCTTCTAACGGGGCGGGTGGCGCAAAGGCTAAGGGGCGGGGTGTCGCCCGAAGGCCTTACTGGAGGAGGCGCATGAGGCTCCCCTTCAAGCCCTCCAGCCTTAAGAGCCACCAGCCTTCCTTGGGGGGCTGGGGCAGGCTGAGCCCCCGGGGCACCCCCTGCCATCCGCCCTCGCGGTAACGGGCCACGAGGATGGCTTCGCGTCCGGCCCCCGGTAGGGCCTTCCAGACCTGGCCCGCAACCCACCAGAGCCTTGCCCAAGCGAGGGGGAGCCCGAAGAGGCTTCCCGGCCCCTCGCCGTAGGCCCACGCCTCCGGCTCTAGGACCCGGAGGCCTTCCGGGCCCACCTCCACCACCATCCCCGGGGCCAGGTAGGGGAGGAGGGGGGAAGAGGAGGGGAAGGCCCGGCCCCCGGCCCAAAGCCTCCCTTCCTCCACCGCCTCCACCCGGCCGTAGTAGACCGGGCGCCCGCCTCTTTTCCCTTCCTTATCCTCGTTGGGCGCTTCCTTGCCTTTCTCCCGCCCCTTCTCCCCGTCGCCTGAGGCCGCAGCCATCCCCCCGGCGAGGAGCCAGAGGGGTAGCCTAGCGAGGAACTGCCGCCGCGTCATCCTTCCACCTCGGCAACCGCACCCGTACCCGTAGCCCGGGGTGCGCGTTTTCCACCTCCAGGCTCCCCCCGAGCCGCCGTGCCGCCTGTTCCGCCAGCGCCAGGCCAAGCCCCAGGCCCGGGTGGCTCCCCTGGCCCCTGAAGAAGGGCTCCGTCAGCCGCTGCACGTGTTCGGGCGCCACGCCCGGCCCGTGATCCCGCACCTCGAGGCGGACCTCTTCCCCTGAGGGGAGGAGGCGCACCTCCACGGGCGGGGCCCCGTGGCGGAGGGCGTTTTGCAAGAGGTTGTCCAAGATGCGCTCCACCAAGCCTGGGTGTGCCAGGACCCAGGCGGGGCCCTGCACCTCGGCCCCCACCCCGGTCCACCCCCTGAGGTATTGGCGCAGGTAGGCGCCAAGCTCCAGCGGGGCCAGATCCGCCGCCTCGGTGCGGGCCAGGGCCAGGAGCCCCTCCAGCACCGCCTCCATGCGGTTCACGGCCTGCGCCAGCCTGGGAAGGGCGCGCTCCAGGGGGACCAGCCCCCCCTCCAAGGCCTCCACCTGGCTTCGGACCACGGTCAAGGGGCTCCGGAGCTCATGGGAGGCGTGTCGCGTGAACAGCCGTTCCCGTTCCAACGCTCCCCGCACCGCCTCCGCCATCCGGTTAAAGCTCTGGACCAAGCGGTTCATCTCCCGCTCCCGAACCGGGCTGAGGGGCCTGGGGAACTGGAGGGCGGAAAGGGCTTCCACCGCTTCCGCCAGGGCTTCCAGGGGCTTCAGGAGCAGCGTGGCGAAGGCGTACCCTAGGAGGCTCGCCAACCCCAGGAGGGGGAGGAGGAGCAGGAAGCCGCCTCGGAGATAGGCCCGAAGGGCCCGGGCGTACTCCTCCGTGCGCAGGTAGACTTCCAGCCGATACCCCTCCCACGGCAGGCGGGCCGTGCGCCAAGCCTCCTGGGGTTGCGGGGTGAAGCCTCCTTCCAAGATGGGCGTTTCCCCGTCCAGGAGCCGGAAGCCAAAGGCGTAGTGGCTCCCGCCGAAGGCCTCTGCGGAAACGAGCCGGGGACCCGAGGGGGTGAGGGCCAAGGCCCGTTGCACCCGGGAGGTGGCCTCCGCCAGGTCCAAGGCGATGTCCCGCTCCACCAGGTTGCGGAAGATGGCGTAGCCCCCAAGGAGGGTCACGAGGCCGCTCCCGGCGGTCAGCAAGAAAAAGGCCCAGGCCAGTCGGCCCTTCAAGCTCATGGCTTACCCAGGCGGTAGCCCCCTGGCCCCCGCTCCACCACCCAGGGGGCGAGTTGCTGCCTTAGCTTTCGCACGTACACCCGGAGAACCGCCTCGCTCTGGGCCTCGGGGAAGAGGCGGGCGAGGAGCTCCTCCCGGGAAAAGGTCTTCTCGGGATTGAGGGCGAGGAGCTCCAGGAGGGCGAAGGCTTTGGGGGACAGGTGAACGGGTTTCCCCTGGAAGGTTACCCGCCGCACCGCCAGGTCCACCAGGAGGGGCCCCCGGGAAAGGACCCGACCCTTGAAGTCGGCGTTGCGCCGCGCCAGGGCCCTCACGCGCGCCAGGAGTTCCTCCAGGTGGAAGGGCTTAACCAGGTAGTCGTCCCCACCCAGCTCCAGGCCGTGGAGGCGATCCTCGAGGGAGTCCCGGGCGGTGAGAAAGAGGATACCCCCCTTAAAGCCGCTTCCCCGAAGGGCCTCGGCGAAACGAAAACCCGCATCCTCCCCTTCGGGAAGCATCACGTCCAGGACGAGGACATCGGGCTCCCCCTCCGCCAGCTTTGCCCAGGCCTCCTCCAGGTCCCGCGCCCCCACGGCCTCGTACCGCTCCCGGCGCAGGAGGGCCACCACGGGCTCGAGGATCCCCTCTTCGTCCTCCACCACCAAAACCCTCATGGCTCCTTGACGGAAAGCGCTAAGGCCCCGAGGAGGGCAAGGCCCGAGAGGCTTAAAGGGGCCAGCGGAGGGGGTGTAGCCTCGTTTTCGCCGTTTCCCTTCCCTCCCTCTTCCGCGCCCCCCACGTACGTCCCCTCCTCGTCCACCAGGACCAGGGCGCCCGGGCGCAGGGCCTCGCCGCCCAAGCCTTTCTCCAGGTGCTCCGCCAGTCCCAGGAGGCCTGCGCCCCCGAGAAGGAGAAGGGCCACGGCCGCCCAGGGGCGCAGGCCTGGACTCAGAAGGCCCAAGCCCGCCAACAGGGCGCCGAGCCCCGCCGCCAGGGGGGCCAGGGCCTGAACGCCCTCCGTGTGTCCCATGAGGAGGAGTTCGGCCAAGGTGAGGAAGAAGCCCAAGGCCACCGTGAGGGCCACGAGGTCGGCAAACCGCGCTTTAAGCCATGCTCGGATCTCCACCATACTCCACCTCAGTCTTTCCCCTTCCAGGCCTTGCCGTCTAGGCCGTGGCAGTAGGCGCAGAAGTTGGGGGGCAGGACCTGATTGAAGGCCTTTTCGTCATCTGGATTGCGGATGAGGGCGAGTTGGGCGCGGTAAAAGGCTTGGACCCACGCTCTTTCCTGCGGGGCCAGCTGGGTGGCGCCGCGGTGGCAAGCGGCGCACATTCGTGTTCCCTGCCGCTCCACCCGCTTCCCGTGGATGGCGGTGAAGTCAAGGCCGTGGTCTTGAGGGGCGTGGCACTGATTGCAGGCGCCTTCCCCTTTACGGCCCCAGGCGCGAAATAGGGGGGCCTTTAGGGGGCTTTGGCTTCCCTGAAGGGTCCCTGGAAGGGTTTTGCCGTCGTGGCAGGTGGCGCAAAAGCGCCCCAAGGAAGCCCGGCCGTGGGGTTCCAAGGCGGGGCTTGGGGCCGAGCTGGGCCAAGCCTTCCCCCGATCCAGGCTGGCGTGGCAGGTCTGGCAGGTGCTTCCCTTGGCCCCCAAGGCGGCGAAATGGCGCTCGTGGCTGAAGACCACCCGGCCCGCTTCCCGGGGTGTCCAGGTTTTCACCAGGTCCTGCGGGGGTTGCCAGGTGTTCTTGCCCTTCCAGCGGCCCTCCTCCCACTCCACGTACTGCCCCGGCACCAGGTTAACCCCAGGTGGAAGAGGGGTGCCGTCGGAAAGGAGGGCGCGTTGCCGCTCGGGATCCCAGCGCAGGTAGAGGTAGCGTTCCCCTTCACCGCTTAGGGCGAGCCCCATCAGGAGAAGGAGGGCGGCCCAGGCCCTCACCGCCCCACCCCCTCGCCCCGAACCTCCACCTGGACCTCGTCCCGCACCTGCATCCCCATGAACCGCGGCGCCTTCAGGCCGTACTCGCTCAGGCGAAGGGCAAAGCGGGCGCGGAAGCGGACCCCCTGGACGCCCTGGGCCACCTCCAAAGGTATGACCACGGCCTTCCGGACGCCGTGGAGGTCCAAGGTTCCGTGAAGGAGCCCTTTATCCACGTCGAGTTTCGTTGGGGTGAAACAGGCTTTGGGGTAGCGCTCCACCTCAAACATTTCGCGGGTGTGCCGGTCCCTTAAGGGTTCTCCCGAGTCCCAGGCGGAGAGGTCCAGGCAGAGGCGGCCGCTTACGCTTCCTGAGCCTTGGTCCAGGAGCACCTCGCCCTGGAGCGTCCGGTTCACACCGCTAAAGGTCCCGATGGGGGCCCGGGCGGTATAAACCACCTCGCCCCGTACCTGGTACCCCTGGGCTAGGGCTCCGCCTGACAAGAGGAGGAGGATCCAAAGCCATCTCCGAGGCATAACAATGGCAGTATTTCAGGAGACCGTAAACCGGACGTAAACGGGGGCCGGACCCGGGTCCGGCCCCCTGGACTAGGACGCCTAACGGCGCTTAAGCTCCACCTTGCTGGCCTGGATGGTGGTGCCCGAAAGGGCCCCCTTGACCTCCACCCAGTTCCCGGGCTGAAGGAGGGCGAAGAAGTCTTGTTGGGTCAGGTCCCGGTCCCCCGCTTCAAAGCGGGTGGAGGCGTCCGTGGCCACGGTGTAGCCGAGAAGCTGGAAGGTGTATTGGGCGCGGTCTACCGCCTGCACGGCGCCCTCCCACTCCCCCTCCTCCGCTCCCATGGCCCCCTTGACCTCCACCCGCAGGGCGTAGAAGCGCCCCTGGGAGTCCTGGAGGGTGGGGTCGTAGGCCACCTCCACGAAGTCCCCCACCCGGATCTCCCCAAAGGCGATCGGCCCGTCCGGTTCGTCCCGCTTGAGGAGGGTGTTCTGGTCGGCGTAGAAGGCAAGGCTCCCCAGGGCCAGGGTCATGGCCGTGGGGTCTAGGGCGGTCACCTGCCCCTTGGCCTCCGCCTTGGGAGCCCGCGTCCTCGGGTACTTGGCCTTGACCAGTTGGGCGTGCAGGAGGGTGGGGTTGCCCCCGTCCACCCGCCCTTTCACCTCCACGTAGCTCCCCTCCATCAGGGCACCCACCACTTGGGCGCCGCTATAGTCCACGGTGTAGCCGAGAAGGGAGAAGGTCTTGGCCGCCTCGTCTAGGTTCGCCAGGGGGCCTTCCAACTCCAACCGACGGGAGGTTCCGAACCCGCTTTGGCCTTGCCCCTTAAAGTCCACCTTCGCAGCCCGAATCGTGGTTCCCGAAAGCTCCCCCTTCACCTCCGCCCACACCCCCTCCCGGGGAGTGCCTTCCACCCGGGCCTGGGCGTAGTCCACGGTGAAGCCGTTAAGCGTGAAGGCCTTCCCGGCGGTGTCCAGGTTCTGTACCCTGCCCTCGGTTTCCACCTGGGAGGAGGGCCCAGGGTAGCGCTCCACGTACGTGGCCTGGATCCCCGCTTCCGTGGCCGTTCCCTGCACCTCCACATAGTCCCCTGGCCGCAGGTCCGAAAGGAGAAGCGTCCGGTACCCCCCAGGGGCCTTTTCGTAGATGCGGGTGTTGGCGTCGATGTACACCGTCTGCCCCAGGACCACCAGGGTGCCCGCCTGAACATCCACGCTGGTCACGGGCCCCTTGAGTTCCACCCGCACCTCGAGGGACTGGACCCGGATGGCCTGGCCAGCATCCGTGCCCAAGACCCGCACCACCATTCCCGGGAGGAGGTTCCCCTGGAAAACCTCCCCTTCCTCGGAAAGGGAAGCCTGGCTCAGGTCCAAGGGCTTGCCCAAGAGGGTAGGGTTCGTGGGGGTTCCCCCTAGCGCGCCCATGGCCTCGAGGGTGCCGCCCGCCTGCGTCTGGGGCATCGTGCACGAGGCCAACACCAGGAGGCCCAGCGCCGCCAGAATCATCCACCTACCCATGTGCACCACCTCCGGGAGAAGTGTATACCCCTTCCGTAAGCGAAACGTAAATCCCCTCGTGTGCTACCTCAAATCCCCCACCCCCGCCATCCTGAGAAGGATCCGGCTCCGGATGAGGTTGTGGGCTAAGGTCACGCGATAGCGTACCTTGCGGATGAGGTTCACCCGCGCCAAAAGACCCCAGAAGGACCTGGCCTCTACCCGATGAAGCCCCAAAGAGCGCACCATCACGCTGAAGCGGGCTTCTATCCAGTTCCTCACCCCCGGCCCCAGCGAAACCCCCGGTCCCCCAGGGCGGCGGGAAGCCCAAGCAAAAGCGCTTCCCCCCAAGTCTCCCGAGCGTTGCCGGGCAGGAGGCCAAAGCGG